>JAZGCR010000149.1:0-4532 GCA_036477105.1 Nitrosomonadaceae bacterium
GCTCAAGCATTTGCATGTAATAGAAATTGACCGTGATATTGTCGAGCGTCTACGTCGGGAATTTCCTGAAGAAAATCTGACTGTGTACTCAGCCAATGCACTGGAGTTCGACTTTTCTGCTCTTGGGAAAAAACTGCGAGTAGTGGGCAATCTCCCCTACAACATTTCCACGCCTATCTTGTTTCACTTGAGCAAGTTCGCAAAAAATATCGACGACATGCACTTTATGCTGCAAAAAGAAGTAGTTGCACGCATGGTTGCTGCGCCCTCTACCTCAGACTATGGGCGGCTTTCCATAATGTTGCAAAGCCGCTTCGAAATGGAACAACTCTTTATCATCCCTCCAGAAGCCTTCCTCCCTGCACCAAAAGTTAAATCTGCGATTGTCCGGATGACTCCACTTAAGAAACCGATCATCGATGCGGGCAGAGAAAAGCTATTTGCAACTGTCGTCGCTGCTTCGTTCTCACAGCGACGCAAAACCCTTCGCAATACACTGCACGATTATCTCGGACCAGAAGACTTCAAGACACTAAAAATCGAATCAGGATTACGGGCAGAAAATCTATCTGTGGCACAGTTTGTAGCAATTGTAAATTACTTGATCTGATCAATTTAGACTTGGTAGGTTCCTATACTGTAAGCCTTCAAAAAGATTGTATTGCGCAGTTTTTCCTTTAATTTTGGACTTGCGGTACAGCGCGAAAGCAAATCTAAAAAATTTGCAGCCACTTGAACGAAAAAGATGCTGCTATCCTACTACGTGATAACTGCATCTTCATTGAAACAAACTCATTTTTCGCGTACAATTAAACAAGAATAGTCAAGCGGGACGGGTGATAACTTGTCCCGCTTTCTACGTCTGCTTAGTATTCGAGGAGTTTCTAATGTTACAACGCTCGCATGCCGTTCTCGCTCTCGCTGACGGCACCATTTTTCGCGGTATATCAATTGGAGCTGAGGGTGTTAGTACGGGTGAGGCGGTTTTCAACACCGCAATGACTGGTTATCAGGAAATCCTTACCGATCCGTCCTACTGCCGGCAGATTATTACACTGACTTACCCACACATAGGCAACACCGGTATCAATTTGGACGATGTCGAATCCGGTAAAGTAAATAAGGTTCATGCCGCGGGATTGGTAATTCGGGATCTATCATTAAACTCCAGTAGTTGGCGGAAAACCCAGACTTTGCCTGATTACCTCAAAGAACAAGGTGTGGTAGCAATTGCGGAGATCGACACACGTAAACTCACACGCATCCTACGAGAAAAGGGCGCACAAGCTGGCTGTCTTATGGCAGGACGCGTTGACGAATTTGAAGCAGTAAAATGCGCCAGGGAATTCCCCGGTCTGGCCGGAATGGATCTTGCCAAAGTAGTGAGCTGCGATCAGCCTTATGAATGGATTGAAGGCGAACGGGCGCTGGGACATAACTATCAGGCACAGGAAGATCTTCGCTTCCATGTTGCTGCATTGGATTTTGGCATCAAGCGCAATATTCTTCGGAAGTTAGCACAGCGAAGCTGCAAGGTTACAGTTATTCCCGCTCAAACTTCAGCTGATGAGATTATTGCATTGCGACCTGATGGTGTATTTCTCTCCAATGGACCAGGTGATCCTGAGCCTTGCGATTACGCAATTGCTACAATCAGAAAATTGCTCGAGAAAAAAATACCGATTTTTGGTATCTGCTTGGGACATCAATTATTAGGACTGGCGAGCGGCGCCAAAACTATAAAGATGAAATTCGGCCATCACGGTGCTAACCATCCAGTGCAGGATCTGGACAGCAGGCGGGTCATGATTTCCAGCCAAAACCATGGCTTTATGATAGATGCCAAAACGCTGCCAAAGAGTGCAAGGGCTACACATGTGTCGTTGTTTGACGATAGCCTACAAGGATTCGAATTGATTGGCCGCTTGGCATTCTCCTTTCAGGGCCACCCAGAAGCAAGTCCTGGACCACACGATGTCGACTATCTATTTGACCGGTTTGTCAAAATGATCGAGAGCCACAAAAACTGAATTAATCCGAAAAAGAAAAGTAGGCACGGAAAACACCTGTTGAGCTTCTTTCCATCTTCGTGAGTAGTGTAGTTAGAAAAATATGCCTAAACGTACTGACATAAAGTCTATCCTCATCATTGGAGCCGGACCCATTATTATTGGTCAGGCGTGTGAGTTTGATTATTCCGGTGCACAAGCATGTAAAGCACTACGTGAGGAAGGCTATCGAGTCATCCTGGTGAATTCCAATCCAGCCACAATCATGACTGATCCAGAAATGGCAAATGCTACTTATATCGAACCGATTACTTGGCAGATGGTGGAAAAAATAATCGCTATTGAACATCCCGATTCGTTGTTGCCAACCATGGGTGGACAGACTGCGCTGAACTGTGCCCTTGATCTAGCTAAGCATGGCGTACTAGAAAAGTATGGTGTGGAATTGATCGGTGCATCGCGTGAAACCATCGACAAAGCTGAGGATCGTGAGAAATTTAAACAAGCCATGACAAGAATTAACTTAGGTTCAGCGCGTTCTTCCATCGCCCATAGTCTTGAGGAAGCGTTACAAGTACAGGCGATGGTTGGTTACCCAGTCATCATCCGTCCTTCTTTCACCTTAGGTGGTAGCGGGGGCGGCATCGCCTACAACCGCGAAGAATTTCTCGGCATATGTGAGCATGGACTGGAGATTTCGCCCACCAAGGAATTGCTGATCGAAGAATCAGTTATTGGCTGGAAAGAATTTGAGATGGAAGTGATACGAGACAAGCTGGACAACTGCATCATTGTCTGTGCTATCGAAAATCTTGATCCAATGGGCATTCATACCGGCGACTCCATAACAGTTGCTCCAGCACAAACACTGACTGATAAGGAATATCAGATCATGCGCAATGCGTCGATTGCGGTGTTGCGTGAAATCGGTGTGGAAACTGGCGGCTCTAACGTGCAGTTTGCGATTAATCCGCAGGATGGTCGTATGTTGGTAATTGAAATGAATCCACGAGTATCACGTTCCTCCGCCTTAGCGTCAAAGGCGACCGGCTTCCCCATTGCTAAGGTGGCATCTAAGCTTGCGATAGGCTATACACTAGATGAACTTAGGAATGACATTACCAACAGAGAAACGCCGGCTTCATTCGAGCCAACTATTGACTATGTTGTTACCAAAATTCCGCGTTTTGCTTTCGAGAAATTCCCTCAGGCTAATGATCGTCTCACAACACAAATGAAATCGGTGGGAGAGGTTATGGCGATCGGGCGTACTTTTCAGGAATCGCTCCAAAAAGCCCTTCGTGGACTGGAAACCGGTTCCGACGGTCTAGGTGAAAAAACAACCGATATCGAAATCATCGAAACCGAATTGAGTGATCCTGGCCCGGAACGTATCTGGTACATAGCTGATGCATTTCGTTGTGGCATGGACTTCAATGAAATTCATACCCTGACACGCATTGATCCATGGTTTCTGGCGCAGGTGGAAGATCTGGTCAAACAGGAACAAGCACTCACTGGCAAGACTCTCGATGTGCTGGATCAGAGTACGTTGCACAAGCTGAAACGTAGTGGTTTTTCTGACCAACGTCTGGCGAAGCTACTGAATACTGAGCAAGCCGCAGTGCGTGCTGAGCGATATCGACTCAATTTGCATCCGGTATACAAACGTGTTGACACATGTGCAGCTGAGTTTGCTACTCGCACCGCTTATATGTACTCCACTTATGAGGAAGAATGTGAAGCACTGCCTACCGACAACAAAAAAATCATCGTGCTAGGTGGAGGGCCTAATCGTATCGGCCAAGGTATCGAATTCGATTACTGTTGTGTTCATGCTGCGCTGGCCTTACGTAAAGATGGCTTCGAGACCATCATGGTCAATTGCAATCCAGAGACAGTTTCGACTGACTACGACACTTCTGATCGGCTTTATTTTGAGCCGTTGACCTTGGAGGATGTGCTCGAAATTGTCGCAGTTGAGAAGCCTTTTGGCGTGATCGTGCAATATGGTGGGCAAACACCACTGAAACTCGCTCGCGATCTTGAAGCCAATGGGGTACCCATCATTGGTACCAGCCCAGACATGATTGATTGCGCGGAAGACCGCGAACGTTTCCAAAAAATGCTGCATCAGCTTGGGTTGAGACAACCAGTTAACCGCACTGTGCGTAGCCCTTTAGCCGCACTGACTGCTGCCAATGAAATTGGCTATCCACTGGTAGTACGTCCTAGTTATGTACTGGGTGGGCGCGCTATGGAAATTGTCCATGAAGAACGAGACCTAGAACGTTATATGCGTGAGGCTGTGAAAGTGTCCCACGACTCGCCAGTGTTGTTGGATCGTTTTCTCAACGATGCTATTGAAGTAGATGTGGATGCGATCTGTGATGGCGAGACTGTACTGATAGGCGGCGTCATGGAACACATTGAGCAGGCTGGTGTACACTCAGGTGATTCGGCCTGCTCACTGCCCCCTTTCAGTCTGTCGCCTACCATAAAAGATGAATTAAGCAGGCAGAC
>JAZGCR010000015.1:0-3325 GCA_036477105.1 Nitrosomonadaceae bacterium
TCCTCAAAATGAGTACGAGCACGCATCACTACGCGACCGCGTCCTGTGTGATAGCCTTCTCTCACTCCAGAGATGCCGTAAATGATGCCTGCAGTAGGGAAATCTGGTGCCGGCATGATTTCAATCAGACTATCTATGCTGGTTTCGGGATTTTTTAACAGTGCTAGGCAGGCTGCCACCACCTCATTCAGATTGTGTGGTGGGATGTTGGTTGCCATTCCCACCGCGATACCGGAAGAACCATTAATGAGCAGGTTCGGGATTTTCGCCGGTAGAACTACCGGCTCTTTTTCTGAGCCATCGTAATTAGGAACAAAGTCTACAGTCTCTTTTTCGAGATCCGCCAACAGTTCATGGGCAATGCGCGACATGCGAATTTCGGTATAACGCATTGCCGCAGCATTATCGCCATCTACTGAACCAAAGTTACCCTGACCATCGACCAAAACATAACGTAACGAAAAATTCTGTGCCATGCGTACGATGGTGTCATATGCTGCCGTATCGCCATGGGGATGATATTTACCGATTACGTCACCAACGATGCGCGCGGACTTCTTGTAGGGGCGGTTCCAGTCGTTAGAAAGTTCATGCATAGCGAGTAGTGCACGTCGGTGTACCGGCTTTAAGCCATCACGTACATCTGGCAGCGCCCGTCCCACGATTACGCTCATGGCATAGTCGAGATAAGATCGGCGCATCTCTTCTTCAAGGCTGATTGGCAGGGTTTCTTTTGCGAATTGATCCATTATTATATTTTTCTTTCAGAGACAATGAGTTAGGCTAATAATTCGGCTTCAAGTATGACCACATAAAAATCTATGATTGTAACATGTCGCTCCCATTGAAGCCACTTTGATCCTCTTATGTCCACGTTGTGTGCATGGGCCCTAATCGGGCAAAAATCAATCAATAAATAGTTATTTAGAACGCAAAATTCAGTTGTGCAATAATGTGTCGCCGAATGATGAAAATGTTCATCTTTAGCTGCCAAAGGATGATCTGGATTTGAATCAAATTCTTTTAACGAATGACCCACAGCATTAAGATCGATACCTTGTTAGAAGCTCGCTGGATTATTCCAGTGGAGCCTGCTGGGGCCGTGTTACATGATTACGCGATTGCTATTGATCAAGGTGTAATCCAATCGATCTTGCCAAACGCTGAAGCACGCTTACAGTTTGCTCCAAATGAGCGAATAGTATTGAGCAACCATGCGCTCATCCCCGGTTTGGTCAATCTTCATACTCATGCAGCTATGTCATTGATGCGTGGGCTCGCAGACGATCTGCCATTGATGGAGTGGCTCAACAATCATATTTGGCCCGCTGAAACCCAACATGTGAATGCAGATTTTGTTTTAGATGGAACAAATCTGGCCTGTGCCGAGATGCTAAAAGGTGGCACCACCTGCTTTAACGACATGTATTTTTTTCCGGAAGCATCTGCTCAAGCGGCTTTAACCGTAGGGATGCGCGCAGCAATCGGCATGATCGTAATTGATTTTCCCACTACCTACGCAAGTGATGCGGATGATTACCTAGCCAAAGGCTTAGCAATGCGAGACGAGTACCGTCATCATCCTCTATTGTCTTTTTGCTTTGCCCCACACGCGCCCTACACCGTAGGTGACAAGACTTTTAGCAATATTCTTACCTACGCCGAGCAGCTTGACTTGCCCATACATATTCATTTGCACGAAACCGATAGCGAAATCAGGAACAGCCTAAAAACTAGCGGTCTGCGTCCAATTGAGCGGCTGCACAAACTTGGCCTGCTTTCTCCTAACCTGATTGCCGTACACATGATCCATCTGACTAGTGAAGAAATTGAGAAGATCGGAAACCAAGGTTGTAGTGTGGCACACTGTCCTTCTTCGAATCTGAAGATTGCGAGCGGATTTGCTCCGATTCCTGCATTGTTACATCAAGGCATCAATGTCGGCTTAGGATCAGATGGCGCGGCCAGCAACAACCGTTTGGATATGTTTGAGGAAATGCGGCTTGCCGCATTGCTTGCCAAAGCGCAAAGTAGTCGAGCGGAGGAGCTACCCGCACATCAGGCTCTGCAAATGGCAACACTAAATGGTGCCAGAGCATTGGGCTTAGGTGAACGCACGGGTTCTCTGCTAGCAGGCAAAATGGCGGACATTACTGCTGTCGATTTTTCCAGCCTGGAACTTTCGCCCTGTTATGATCCAGTTTCACACCTCGTGTACTCTGCCGGGCGCCAACACGTGAGCCACGTCTGGGTAGATGGTAAAATGCTACTAAATGAAGGACGATTTACTACCCTAGATGAGCAGGAGCTTTTACATCAAGTAGCATATTGGCAGGATAGAATTAAGATGAATAACAATGGACAAGATATTGGAAAATAAGATAAATGTTGATCCGATGGAGATGGAAAAGTTCAACCAGCTCGCGCATCGCTGGTGGGATCCTAACAGTGAATTTAAGCCCCTACATGAAATCAATCCGCTACGGCTAAATTATATAAAGCAGCTTGTGAGTCTGGATGGAAAAGTGGTGCTCGACGTTGGATGTGGTGGGGGCATTCTGTCGGAAAGCATGGCAGAAAGTGGAGCGAATGTGACGGGTATTGACCTGGGGGAGAAGCCTCTGAAAGTTGCAAAGTTGCATCTGCTGGAAACGGGTAACAAGGTAGATTATCGGCTGATCGCAGCGGAAGATCTCGCAAAAGAGCAACCGAATCATTACGACATTATCACCTGTATGGAAATGCTAGAGCACGTACCGGACCCTGAGAGTATCGTGCGCTCTTGTGGGTTACTGATCAAACCCGGTGGCTGGGTTTTTTTCTCAACGCTTAATCGCAATCCTAAATCGTATTTGTTGGCTGTGATTGGCGCAGAATATGTATTAAACCTATTACCGCGCGGTACGCATGATTATGCAAAATTTATCAAGCCATCTGAGCTAGCACGCATGGCTCGCGGTGCTGGTCTCGATGTGGAAACGATCACTGGCATGACCTATAACCCCATCACCAAAATTTACTCACTGGTGCGGGATTCGAGCGTGAACTACATTATGGCGTACCGTGCATAAAATTGTGGATGGGCATCATGATTGTTATGCATGATCGCAAAAGTGGCTCTCCCTCTTTCAAACTCTCTGCCTGCCATTTAATTGTCCATGATTAAAGCCGTTCTATTCGATTTAGACGGAACTCTTCTCGACACCGCACCTGATCTGGGCCACGCTCTGAACCGACAGCGTATCGATCGGAACCTACCAGTCTTGCCGATAGATCTGATTCGCGTGGAAGCCTCAGTTGGTGCACGTGGCTTACTAGACCTTGG
>JAZGCR010000150.1:0-4823 GCA_036477105.1 Nitrosomonadaceae bacterium
GGCTTCTCTAGACACCTTCTCAAAAATGCGTTTGCCCAGCTCACCTGGATAGGGTGGAAAATCTAGCCCTTCGGCTTCGTGTCCAAGTTTGACGCATTGAACAACTCTTACCATTAAGTTTCTCCAGCCATAATAATAGTTGAAGCTTTTTTATTATGACTATTCCGTTAAGCAAAGTAAACCATGGAAATCACGAGATAACCAGCACTCTCTAACATACATGGGCATATGGCACCTTCCTGAAAGGCAGATAATAAGCACATCCTCTACCATTCACACTTAATATGGAAATGGGATTGGAATGATGGCAAGAAGTACGGCAGATTAAGATCATACAAATGGTATTACGGAATACAATACTGGGCTCGTAACGTTTGCTATCTCGTACCACACCCATGAATATCTATATAAATACCTGTTCTTATACTCATATATTTCTCATGAAGACTTTGGAGCGACGTTTATAATTGTATATTCCCTGTTTGACTTTAGGTAATTTTTCTACGCTAGTTTCTTTGAAGCCGCGTTCTATAAACCAGTGAGCGGCACGTGTGGTGAGTACGAATAATTTTTTAATTCCTTGATTTTTAGCCTTGGCCTCGATATTCTTGAGCAGGGCATTACCACACCCAGTGTTGCGATAATCAGAATGCACTACAAGACAGGTAAGTTCGCCCACGCGCGTCCCGGAAAAAAGACAGAGCGCAGCGCAACCAACGATCATGTGGTCATGTTCCAGCACTATGAAACGATCGATTTCTATTTCCAGCAGCTCTCGATTGCGCCCTACCAATACTCCCTCGGCTTCCAGTGGTTCAATCAATTGTAGAATACCACCCACATCCTCAATCTCTGCAGAACGCAGGGTTTGCAATGGCCCACGCGAAATCATGCTGCCGATACCTTTGTGAGTAAACAATTCCTGCAACACGGCGCCGTCCACATGACGACTAATCAGGTGAACACGAGCCACCCCACCCATGCAGGCCTGAACTGCGCATGGCAAATATTGCTGAATATCTTCAGAAAGTTTGACAGTGTTATTTGCAAGCTTTGAAAGCAGCACTCTACCTTCGGCCAAGGTCAGTTCACGCAGCAATGTATTTGATTTGCTTGCGAATTTTCCCTTTATACCAGGTGTGTCCATCAAAAAAATAAGCTTCTCCGCTTTCAGTGCAATTGCCACTTTAATCGCGACATTTTCGGATGTCAGAGTAAAAATTTCACCGGTTTGGGAGTATCCTAAAGGTGAAAGTAGCACCACTTCGCCTTGCTCCAGACGCGAGCGAATAGCTGCCGCATCAACCTTACGTACTTCACCAGTGTACATCAGGTCAATACCATCTACCACGCCTATAGGACGGGCAGTTATAAAGTTACCATTGGCAATTCGAATGGCAGAATTAGCTATAGGTGGTTTGGATAGTCCCATGGATAACAATGCTTCAATTTCAATGCGAAGTCGCCCCATTGTTTCCTTCACGAATTGCAATGTTAAAGCATCAGTAACACGCATTCCTTTGACATATTTTGACTGTAACTTGCGTTCCTTCAGTCGTGAGTCAATTTGCGGGCGCGCACCATGCACTAGAACCAGTCTCACACCTAGGCTTGCCAGTAAGTTGAAGTCATGAAAAAGTTCTACAGATTTCCCGTCTGCCATCACCTCTCCACCAAAAACAATAACGAATGTTCTTCCGCGAAATGCATTGACATAAGGTGCAACCGAGCGAAACCAGGTTACAAAATTAGTGTTTAGCTTCACATTTTACCCAGATATCTTAAAAGCATCATTAATCTGCACTCTTGTTTGCAATCAATTAAATAAAACTAGATAGTCAAAAAATAAGGCGTCCGTAGTTTACAATTCAAAAGCATAAACTCAAAATATACTCTCAAAACTAAATCAATAATCGCCCCACAAGGCCTGTATCGCTGCAATCGCTACAAGTGCAGCACTTTCAGTTCGGAGAGTGCGTCTCCCTAGGCGTAGTGGAATAAATCCTGCAACCAAAACAACAGCATTTTCTTCCGACGTGAAACCACCTTCTGGTCCAACCAATAAGGTCAAGTTAACAACAGATGAAAACTTGGAGAAATCACGTAATCCTTTTTCCGCTATGGGTGAAAGCATAAAAAACAAATTGTGAGAAGTTTCATTACTCAAATTCTTTTGCTTAACCATCTGTCTGTCAAGCCAGTCAGATAAAAACATTGGCGGCAGTACTTTCGGCAGACGATTCCTGCCGCACTGTTCACAGGCGGAAATCGCTATTTGCTGCCAATGTCGTACACGTTTGTCTGCACGCTCGTCGGAAAGTTTTACCAAACTTCGTTTTGCGGCAATAGGTTGGATATCACCAACACCCAGCTCTACTGTTTTTTGTACAATCCAGTCCATTTTCACGCTGGTACATATGCCCTGAGCCAACGTAATTTGAAATGGTGATTCTCGCTCAATATCGAGATGTTTTTCTGTTAAGACTAAGACACCAGTTTTACTAATACGCTCAATGAATGCCGGGAACTCACCACCCTCGCCATTGAACAAGGTAACTTTATCGCCTTGTCCAAGCCGCAACACACGTGCAGCGTGATGCATAGCGTTAGTTGGCAATTCGATAACCTGGCCTGCATCGATCTGACCAGGGTAATAAAAGCGAGGATACGTCATGGTTTTTCAAGTAAGGTAATAAGTATTTTGCCCATGATAATATAACAGCAATTTTCTACAGAACTATAGGAGAAAGAATATGGCGAGCTTAGAAACACCTATTTGTGATTTTGGCTGGAAGGCAGTAAATTTTGATTTGCTGGGTGTTGATGGAAAACACTATGATCTTGAGTCAGTAAAAGGCAAAAATGGACTACTAATAATGTTTATCTGCAATCATTGTCCTTACGTAAAGGCTGTGCTAGATCGTATAATTCGCGACGTGAAAGAACTGCATCAGCACGGCATCGGTGCGATAGCTATTATGTCAAACGATCCTTCAGATTACCCCGAGGACTCAGTTGACAATATGGCTTTAGTAGCAAAGAAATTTGATTTTCCCTTCCCCTACGTATGGGATGAATCTCAGCAGGTTGCTAAAGCTTATGGTGCGGTATGTACACCGGATTTCTTTGGTTTGAACAACAGACTCGAATTACAATATCGTGGGCGACTCGATGCCTCGCGTAAAGAAGCTGCGCCTGTTGATGTGCGTCGCGACCTTTTTGAGGGTATGCTAAAAATCGCAAAAACCGGTCAGGGGCCTAATGGCCAGATTCCTAGCATTGGCTGTTCGATCAAGTGGCGAGCAGAGCAAACGTGTTAAACGCAGTTATTGCTGCAGTAAAAGAGGTCGCGAAACAGGAAATTATGCCACGTTACCTGAAGGTAGCGCGTCATCGTAAATCTGATGGCAGTTTGTGTACAGAAGCTGATGTCGCTGCGCAGGAAGCGCTATTACCCAAGTTACAAAAAATTTATCCAGGTACGATAGTTAGTGAGGAAATGTCAGAGAGGCAGCAGACCGATCAATGGATCACGGGTGATGCTGGGCTATGGTGTATAGACCCGATAGACGGCACCACCAATTTCGTCAACGGCCTGCCTTATTTTGCCGTTTCGGTAGCACTAATGCGCCATGGCAGAAGTGTACTCGGTGTAGTTTACGATCCGGTGGCAGATGAAATGTTTCATGCTGAGAAAGAAAAAGGAGCTTATTTAAACGATAAAAAGCTACCGATCAAGAAATACACTCCTACTTTAGGTGATGCTATCGCAAGTGTAGATTTGAAACGGCTTAATAGTGAGCTAGCAACTGCTATCTCTACTGTGCCCCCATACTCCTCCCAACGCAATTACGGAGCCTGTGCATTGGAATGGTGTTTCACCGCCGCCGGCCGTTTTGACCTTTACCTACACGGCGGACAAAAACTATGGGATTATGCCGCCGGCTGCCTGATTTTAGAAGAGGCGGGCGGACACATGTGTGGTTTCGATCAGGACGATTTCTGGAAAGAGCCGCTGTGGCAGCGCTCTATAATTGCTGCACTGAATCCCGACTTGTGTTTACAGTGGCGTGACTGGGTGCGCGTACACCGGTAGGGAGCCGCCGTAGGCGCTCCCGTAAAACAGAGATAGAATCACAACATTTTAGGATGGGCTACTCAATTGAAGATCATCATTCTAGGCGCGGGACGAGTTGGTACATCTGTGGCAGAAAGTCTGGTAAGTGAAGCCAACGACATTACTTTGGTTGATGTGGTCTCAGATAATCTCCTACTACTACAGGATCATCTTGATTTGCGAACTGTGGTAGGTAACGCTTCTCACCCGTCAGTGCTAATTAAAGCCGGTGCCAAGGATGCTGACCTGATTCTGGCCGTAACTCAGAGTGACGAAACTAACCTGGTCGCATGCAAACTCGCTGCCACAATGTTTAATACTCCAACCAAAATCGCTCGTATTCACTCGGCCAATTTCCTTGCCTACCCAGAAATCTTTTCACCGGAAAATTTTGGGGTTGATTTCGTCATCTGTCCAGAACAGATTATAACCGAATACATCGAAAAACTGATTGAGTTCCCGGAAGCCTTGCAGGTACTTGATTTTGCCAATGGCAAGGTGAGTTTGGTTGCTGTGCGAGCGTTTCACGGTGGTCCTCTAGTTGGTCGTGAACTGCGGGAATTGCGTCAGCACGTGCCCAATGTTGACACGCGTGTGGCAGCAATATTCCGCAAAGACCGTTCCATTATCCCAGAGGGCAATACCGTGGTTGAAGCCGAGGATGAAGTATTCTTTCTTGCCGCAGCAAATGACATTCGAAGTGTGA
>JAZGCR010000151.1:0-14668 GCA_036477105.1 Nitrosomonadaceae bacterium
TTTAGTGTCGTAGATTTGCCATATCGTTCCTAGTAAGTGCAATACTAAGTTGGCGAGACCATGGGAGTCAGCGGCTAAATAACCCGTATTTACATTAATACTACTGCTTCAGGTTAGTACTGCATTCAAATCGAATAGCGTGTTCACCTGTTCTGGAAAGGGACTTTTATCTCCAGTGCGCACACGTCCCAAGAAAGCGACATTGTTAGTCTGCGCGCTTTGATAATCAATGAGCGCATCGCCAATCATCAGCACACGTGTGGGTGTAAAACCATGAGTGGATAGTATCTCTGCAATCAGAGTCTGTTTTGATTTTGGCGAGCCACGTACTTCGGTGAAATAGGGTTCTAGTCCACGACGAGTAACGATTGTATTCAGTTCTATTTCAGGTGTGCCTGAGACAATAAATAACGGTATTCTAGTGGCTTCTTTATACACTAATTCGTTAGCACCGGGTACTGGTTTACTTGCAATTACAGCTTCGACTACCAGTTCGGAGAAACGTCTATCGAGTTCTCGTTCTTCATCTTGTGTTAGTGGCGGCATTTTCAGCAAATGTTGTTGGAAATGCCGAAATTTTTGGTAGCGTGACAGGCCGCCGTTCAGATTGTGATAACGTACTACTTGATCTACTACCGCTTTCCCATAGGATTGATAAAGATCAGCAAAGGCTTGTGTTTTGATGTCTCCCGATTCGACCAATACTCCGTCAAAGTCAAAGATGATGGCCTGCCAATCTGTTACCTTCATGCTTTGTTGTCGGATGCTGCTGGTGTGGCATCATCGTCTATGCCGGAGTGATGCAATTCTTTGTGAATTTCCCTAAGACAATCCAGTAGACCTTGACCCAGATCGACATGTTCGTTGAGCACTAATTTACGACCAATACGCGGCTGAAACGCATATGGGGTCACCTCGTAATGATGTACCGCATTGGCTTCGTCAAAATGTAGTTCTATCGGCCAAGGCATGATTTCCGAAATCATCGTCATAACATCCTTAATGCGCATCCGCTCCTGCCCGGTAAGGATCAGATGGCGATTAGCGAATTCTGGTGCCAGCACCTGCACGCTCATACGTGCGGCATCCTCAGCATGAATATATTCGCGGATAGCTTCACCACTACCCCCGTAGGTGATCGAGCGTTTCTCTACTGCTTCATGTAGCATCCGGTAGATGCCATTACGTGCATCAGTACGTCTACCATACAGAGAGCCATAGCGCAGAATAGTGTAGTCTAGTCCGTAGCGCTCATGATAGGTTTCGATGAAGCGCTCTGCCGCCTGCTTACTCGCACGATAGAAAGAACCAGATTCGGAGTATACATATATACTGCTAGCGAAGATAAAACGGCGTGCACCGGCGAGTCGAGCGGCCTCCAGTACGTTCATATTGCCCAGAATATTGACTGCTGCAGTAGCCAGTGGTTTCTCGTGGGCTTCATCGATGTCAGCAATTGCAGCAAAATTGTAGACCACAGCGGCACCCTGTGCAGCCTTTGTCACTTCTTCAAGATTCATAACGTCACCAACGATCATTTCTTGATCATGTCGTTGGTAGGATGATGGAGAGAGATCGAACAAACGCACTCGGTAGCCGTCAGTGGAAAGTGCCTCGGCTACATGACTGCCAAGAAAACCACTGGCACCAAACACAATTGCAATTTCGTTAGACATTTTTCACTTCATTTTTTACTAGGCCAGCATTAATCAACCCCTCTAGCAGGTTTTCTGCAGCTTCAATTTCCATGCGCTTGCGCGACTCTCTAGCAAGGGAACCAATATGCGAGGTCAGAATTATCTTATCATTCTCAATCAGTGCGCCATGGTAAGGCTCTTGCTCAAAAACGTCGAGTGCAGCCATACCCAAATGTCCAGAAATCAAGGCTTCATCCAGGGCAATTTCGTCGATAAGGCCACCTCGAGCAGCATTGATTATTATAGAGCCGGGCTTCATACGTGCAAACGTCTTCGCATCCAGCAGGTGATGAGTGTCAACTCCGTAGGGAAGATGCAGGCTAATGACATCCGCCTCAGCTAACAATTTTTCTAACGGTACCGATTCTACTCCATGCGATGTTGGATCTATATAAGGATCATGGGCGACTACCCTGGCATCAAAAGCTTGACACAACCGGGCAACACGTCGACCAATATGTCCCAGGCCAATGATACCTACCATCTGAGCAGCAAGTAGTTGCCCCTGCATCCGTGACCACTCATTTGCGCGTAGCAGTCGATCAATCTGACAGATTCGTCTCAAAGTGGCTAATATCAAACCCATTGTGAGCTCGGCTACCGCTTGAGCTGGAGCTTCTGGCGTATTAAAAACGGTAATGTCCTGGCGCTTTGCTGCGGTGAGGTCGACATTATCCAGACCGGCTCCACAGCGCGATACCACTTTCAATCCTTTGGCAGAAACAAAAACGCGTTCGGTCAGAGGCTCAATACCAGCAATCATTCCGACAGTGTCTTTCCCCAGTAGTTCGATGATTTCATCCTCTGTGAGTTTACGTTTATAACTATTTCCAACAATATGCATCCCAGCTTTTACTAAATGCCGAAGATGAGGGTTATTGTTTACATCAAACGAAGAAGTAGAAATGACAAATTTGCTCATAGGTTTGCTCTTATGCTTTGTATATGACTGCGGCAGAGTGTATCAAGGATTCGGATATCCAAGCTATAACCGATAAAGCTGAAGCCAGTGGCAATTCGCTGCTGCAGCTCATTTAGGTCTGGTTCCACCACATGAATGCCTCCGGGCTTACCCAACCGATTTCCAGCTTCTAGTACCCGCTCAATTGCTGACAGCACCTCAGGGTGATTGAACTCGCTTATCCGTCCCATAGAGCCAGATAAATCGTAAGGACCAATGATATAGGCATCAATCCCGTCAACAGAAAGAATTGAATCTATGGCATTAACTGCATCTATATGTTCGATCATGGCTACGATTACAGCATTTTCCTCTAGCCAGTGCCGGTATTCCTGGAACCGTGCTCCATAACCTTGAGCGCGAGCAAGTCCAACTCCGCGTTGGCCCCGCGGAGGGTAATAAACTGCTTGTACCGCTGCTTTGGCATCAGCAGCAGACCTGACCATAGGTACCATTACGCCGGTTGCTCCCGCATCCATAACTCGTTTGATCTGGTCGGGATGGTTTGAAGTTAGTCGGACGATGGCTGGGCACTGTTGCCCATCGAGTACTTGGATCAGCGTTTGAACTTCACTTAGCTCTAAAACACTGTGTTCCATGTCCAGAACTAGCCAGTCGAACCCAGCAGCAGCCATGATCTCGGCGATTGCCGGGTGACCCAGCGTGATCCATGATCCAAGGGTTAATTCAGCTTGAGCTAGTTTTAATTTAAATTGCATGGGCGCTCCTTAAAAAGCTGCCAGAATGCGACGGTTGTGGGTGGCACCTGATTTCAATAAGAGACTAGCAAGGGATCCGATTTCATTAATTTAGCCACGCGTGCCAAGTCGGCCTCTGTATCGACTGCCTGGGTATCAAACTCGGTTTTTACCATTTTCACACGGTAGCCATGCTCCAGCAGTCGTAGCATGTCTACGGATTCAAGTTGTTCAAGCGGCGTTGGTGGTAAACGAGTGTAATCGAACAAAGTTGTGCGCCGGAATGGAATGATGCATACCTGTTTATAGGTAAGTGTCTGCATAAACCCTAATTTATCTATGGTTGGAATCGGTTGTCGTGACATATAAAGCGCATCACCCTGTTGATTCATTATTACCTTGATAGTGTTGATATTGTAGAAATCGGCTTCGTTATCGATACTGCGCACGAGGTTTACACAGTTTAGTTGCGGATCATCTCGGAATGGTGCCACTGCTGTGTCGATCATTTTCGGGTGTGTCATCGGTTCATCACCTTGTACCATGACAATGAGTTCCGCATCAATCTCGGCGACCGCTTCGGCCACCCGGTCACTCGCCCGTTCATGGGTATTAGCAGTCATGATTACGGGAGCGCCGAAATCTTGTGCCACCTGTCTAATTTCCTCGTCGCAAGTAGCAATGTAGGTGGCATCAAGTGAGTTACTCATAGTGACGCGCTTGTAAATATGTTCAAGCATGGTGCGGCCTAGTAGCATTGCAATCGGTTTGCCGGGGAAACGCGATGAATCCATACGTGCCGGAATTACAGCGATTGTTTTCATTAGTAATTTTAAGTTTATTGGGGTTTGTCTAACTTGATTTTTTCTTTTATTTGTGGATTGCTAGTTGTTTAACCTAATTCATATGTACTAGGATCTGGAGCTTGTATTTTTTTAAAAATTTGTTTTTTGAGTCTAATCCTACCACCAGAGAGGGCTCTCTGCGAGGGGCTGATACATCTAAGCTGGTAATTGAACATCTGCCAGTGTAAAATTCGCGCGTTTCCACAATCTGTACATATCTAGAATATTCAATTAAATAATAGACATATTGCTTGTCAGTAAGGTAGTAAGAATGAGCACATGCGCATGAAAGCCCTTTTTTTCCTTCGCCATTATAACGATATCGATCACATTACCCCGGTCATTTACAAATGGGTCGATTCTGGCCATAACTGCGACGTCGTCCTGATCGGTAATGCCCAGTTTCGAAGAGATTTTCGTATCGAATTTCTGAGTAAGCTTGATGGTGTGCGAGTAGTTCATATTCGTGAGTTGTTGCCGCCACTCGAATTTATAAGATGGCGGCTACAAATGCTATTGTTGAGCGGTAGCTTGCGTCGTTCACTCATAGGTCCTCTTGTCAGTGTATTGGCTCAAATCTATGATGCTAAAAGACGTGAGCCTACCTGGCGGCGTATCACCAAACGCTTGTTGGTGCATAGTTTTGAACGGACTAATGAGGGTGTAGTGGCGTTTGACTGGATCGAGAGAAATTCGGTCATTAGCGTTGAATGGGTCGAAACGGTGATATCAATGGCACGCGCAAAGGGCTTTCGCACAGTATCGTTGCCTCATGGTGATAGTCCCCATGCCAATCAATTGATACGCCGCCGTGAATGGAACCTCAAGCCAGATAATACATTTGCTGCTGCGAGGATGTTTGATAAGCTCGTGGTGCCAAATGAATTGTGTGCTGGACGCTTTCGCCCTTTTCTGGATGGCCAGGCGATGGCTGTACTGGGCTCACCACGCTACTGTGACGAATGGCTAACAAAGCTGGCCGAATTATTACCACCTTCACCACTAACCCGATCAGATAGCAAGCTTAAAGTGGTGATCTTTTTAAGAAAAAATAACTTTACGACATTTTGGGAGGAAGTCAGCGAAGTGGTGCAGATGATTGCCGCTTTTACAGGGGTTGAGATAGTTATCAAACCGCATACCCGCACTGGCTGGAAACAATCTTTGACAAAGGATGCCACGCTTCTGCGTCTGCCAAACGTGAGTATAGCAGGCGCTAATGTTCACTCTGCTCATCTAGTAAACTGGGCAGATGTTATTATCGATATTGCGACCTCAGTTGCGTTTGAAGCAGTCAAGATAAACAAACCTGTATTAGCAGCTGACTACCTACATGCGGGCCGATCCACAGTAGCTGAATTCATGCCTGAGACAGAATTGAGATGCCGAGACGACGTGTACAAAAAGATCGATAGATTTCTTTCAAACGGTTGCGGTTCTTTTTATATAGAGGAACATCGTCTGCGCTTCCTGAGAGAAATAATCGATGTCATGGGGCCGGATGTGTTACCTCGCTATGTAGCCCTGCTAGAAGAACAAGCACGGGCAAGATCCGTATAGATCGAACTCACCTGAGTGAGTGCGTCCTGATTGTCACTTTGGCATAATTACTTTGGTTGTTCAGAGATTCTTTAGGGATATTATTGAGATGTATGAGTGAGATAGCAGTACCGTCCGTCGATGTAGTGATCCCGGTCTACAATGCGCCTGTTCTGACACGACGTTGCATTGATTCCGTCGTATCCTATCTTGGTAAGTCTATAGCACATATTTATATCCAGGATGATGCGTCTGGTACCGATACGCGTGAGATGCTTGATGATCTAACATATGAATGCGTCCATGTTCATCACTCGCAGAAGAACCAGGGCTTCGGTACTTCTGTAAACGAGGCAATTAGCCGTTCCGATGCGTCCTATGTGCTGGTACTCAATTCAGATACCGAGGTAAGTGAGGATTTCCTGCCAACATTGTGTGCAGCGTTGGCGGTTGATTCGCAACTTGCGGTCATTATTCCTGCCGGTAACGGTTATGCCGACTATAATCTTAACCAGTATTCACGCCAACCAGGCAGCTACATTCTTACGCATCGTCTTGCAGGTTACGCTTTTCTGATCCGACGTAGTGTTTTCCAAGAAGTTGGTGGTTTCGATCCAGCATTTGGCCGGGGTTATTACGAGGATATAGATCTAGGCCGTCGGATTGACCAGCATAACTGGCGCATGGGCGTGCATCCAGATACCCTTATCTATCACAAGGGTGGTGGGTCGTTTGGTCGGGGTTGGGCTTACCGGGCGCTGAAGCGGCGTAGTCGCACCCTCTACTTTTCACGTTACCCAAATGCACAGCGCAATGTCCTGCTCCTCTCTGGTAGTTGCCTACTGACTGATTTTCCGTCAAATCTACTCAATGCGATCGAGAACGTGTTTCGAGAGGGAGGGGTTGTTCATTGGCTTTCGCCAGAGCCCGCCACTCAGCTTTTTTGCCTTCACATGCTAAACAGTTCTGCTAATCTGACGGTGACGGTAAGGCTTATGTTGTTGCGCGGCTGGTTACGCTTGGATAAACGTGTTTCCGATGTATGGATACTGCCTGATGCTCCACGATTGCTACGCGCATTTCTTGTTCTATTGGGTCGTGCACGAGGAGTCGAGATACTTTCTTGGGAAGGGGGTTCCGCAGCGCAAAATGGTACAGCGAGATTACTTTCCAAATAGTCATGAAAGCCTACATTTTACGTCATCTTTGAAGATGAAAAGCAATGGGTCTCTATGCTCTTTTGATGGGCTGACACGACTTCGTACTGGATTTCAGTTCAAGTAATGCTCTAGATGCTATTCAACTCCTACGTCTTTATTTTCTTATATCTGCCGGTCGTTCTGCTGGGATTTTTCTGGTTGTCGCGCGCAAGCCAAGCTTTTGCCGCAGGCTGGTTAGCGCTAGCATCGCTGGTTTTCTATGGCTACTGGAATCTGGCCTATGTAGGGCTGCTCTTAAGTTCTATTGTGTGCAACTATACTTTCGGGCTATGGATCACCAAGGCTGGTTTGCAGCATAACGAAAAACGCAAAAAACAACTGCTCAGTATTGCCATTATCATCAACCTGCTGTTGCTTGCCTACTATAAATACGCTAACTTTTTTATTGGCAACTTAAATAGTGTTGCGGGTACACAGTGGGACCTGGGCTATATCATTCTGCCACTAGGCATTTCGTTTTTTACATTTACTCAGATCACCTTTCTGGTGGACGCATATCAGGGTAAGGTGAAGGAACCCAACTTTGTCCACTATACTCTGTTCGTTACTTATTTCCCCCATCTGATTGCCGGACCACTGTTTCATCATAAGCAAATGATGCCACAGTTTTTAGCATCGAATACTTATCGTGTTCATTGGGAAAATATTGCTGTAGGTTTAACAATTTTCATTTTAGGTCTTGCCAAGAAGGTTTTAGTCGCTGATCCATTAGGTGAATTTGCTACCCCTATTTTTAATGCTGTTGGCGCAGGTGGACACCCGATGTTGTTCGAAGCGTGGATAGGGGCACTAGCATACACACTACAGTTGTACTTCGATTTCTCAGGTTATACGGATATGGCGATTGGTCTATCGCTAATGTTTAGTATTCGACTGCCAATGAATTTTAATTCACCCTACAAATCGACAAGCATTATTGAATTTTGGCGACGTTGGCACATGACGTTGTCACGATTTTTGTTTGATTACTTGTATATCCCGCTTGGTGGTAACCGCAGGGGTAGTTTTCGTCGATATTTGAATGTGATGATTACCATGTTGCTTGGTGGGCTATGGCATGGCGCGGGTTGGACATTCGTTGTTTGGGGTGGATTACATGGGTTGTACCTAATGGTGAACCATGCTTGGCGGAGTTTAAAACAGCGCATGGGGTGGATTGGGAGAGGCAGATGGGGAAATTTTGGTGCAGGGGCATTAACTTTTTTAGCTGTCGTAGTCGGATGGGTATTTTTCCGTGCTGAGAACTTTTCTACGGCAGTCGATTTGTTGAGAGGAATGGTGGGACTAAACGGTGTAACCTTTTCAAAAGGCTTGGGAAACACAAACTTTGCATCCATCATGAGAAACTGCGGCGCAGAATTTTTGGGTGCAATGCATTTGACTAACCTAGATGCCTTCAAAGCCATCAGAATACTTGTTCCTGGATTGTTTGTGGTTTTCATGTTGCCAAACGTACAGCAAATCATGGCTAATTATGAGTCGGTTTTGGATGCGCCTAAAAAGTCAAGTGAGAAGCATACTGGTTTGGTTTGGCAATCATCATTGTTTGGTGCATTTGTTATCCTTATGATTGGTTTTCTTGTCATTATTAACTTACATAAGCAATCAATATTCTTGTATTTCCAGTTCTGATTGATTCTTATAGATTTAGTTTTCATAAATCGAAATGAAATATCACATATATCCACTTAGCTTTAAAAAATACAGCTTAATGCTGGTATGTCCATTTCTCCTCTTGGCGTTGCTGATATGGAGTATGGAGGCTCGGTTTGAGCCGCTCAATGGCGATTTAACCAGATTGGGATATTTGTTAGAAGAGGATTTTGGATGGAATATGCAACAACCACTTGTTCCAGTAGAGCACTTAAAAAGTTTCTCCATTGAAGAAGCTGATGTGCTGATTATTGGCGATTCTTTTTCGGCTGGACTTATTTGGCAAAGTCGGCTGGTCTCAGAAGGCCTGAAGCCAACTACCTTGTATTGGACCGCGCTAATGCTATGTGAGGACATAGGAGCTGCTGTACGTCGGGCAGGTTTTAGAGGTCGTTATATAGTTATCGAAAGTGTGGAACGTTCTTTTCAGAAAGTCATGAGTCATAGTTGTAACAAAACAATCGATATAACGAGAAATGCTTACAATGTTTCAGCTCCAGTGACTGATCGTCCAAGAATCCCTTCAACTAAGAATCCACTTGGGGGAGAATGGATGATCAAAGCTTTATATAACAAAATTAAACTTAGCAAGTTAAATACTTCCCAAGATTCCATAGAATTTGGTCTTGTTCGAACGATTCCTATTGATGGCTGTAAATTGTTTACTAATAAAATGTGTGAGTACGGATTATTCTATTTCAAGGATTTTAAGAAAAAAACATATAGTTCGACTGCCAATGTTCTCGCTATAAATAGAAATTTGCAGAAGGTTGGCATCCAGACCATTTGGCTTGTTGTGCCAGACAAGTCAACCGTTTATCTTGGTTTCGGAAAATATAATAAGTATCCATACGTTAATATTTGGCAAGAACTTGCGCAGTATAAGGAATTGACAGTACCAAACTTGGATGAAAGATTCATACGAGAAAGTCGGCAGGTTAAAGATTTTTATGCGCCAAATAATACTCATTTAAGTACCAATGGCTATCTATTTTTGGGTGATGTGGTGGTTAACTATGTTAAAAATATGACGAAGATTGATAACAATTCGAGTTTCCTAAAAGATTTTTCTACGGGAGAGATGCGGCAGGATATTCTAAATTGAAAAAGTGGTTAGTAATTTTTTCTGTTACTACAAATAGATTCACATTCATTATACCAATCAAAACTAAAATAAATTTCGTTACCGATCATGCTGAAAGTCTACATAGTATCTTTGGACAGTACGTAGTTTATTGTTGAGATCATAGACTAGTGGGCGGCCAGTGGCTATTGACAGTTTCATTACCTGAAGGTTGGATATTCCGTCTAGTTGCATCATCAAGGTACGCAAGATATTTTTGTGTGATACGATTAGAATTCTTTTCCCACTCTGGATCTCAGGTACGATTGTTCCTTGCCAATAAGACAGCATTCGTAAGTGTGCCTGTTGCATGCTCTCTGCAAGTGGTAGTTCATTCTGAACAATACCTGAATAACGTGGTTGGTTTCCTGGAAAGCGCTTATCCACGAGATCAAGAGGCGGAGGTGACGCACTAAATTTTAACTGACAGCCAACGACAGGCCAGATACCAAATTTTTTGATAGCAGCCCAGGGATCGATTCCTTCCAAGGCACCATAGTGACGCTCGTTCAAGCGCCAGCTCTGCCATATAGGTAATTTGCTGAGCCCCATTGTTGATAATACAATACGCAGCGTATCGGTAGAACGTTTGAGTTCCGATGTAAAACAAGCATCGAATGTATATCCTGTTTCCTTAAGCAGGCGTCCGGCCCGTTCTGCTTCCTGCTCACCTTGTGGACTAAGCGCGACATCGCTCCAGCCAGTAAAACGCCTATCTTGATTCCAGATACTTTGCCCATGTCGCAGCAGAATAAGTTGTGTCATGCGTTACCTTGTTCGTTCAACACATTATCGTTGGTAACCGATACATGGTTCAACGTGATGCTGATGCTTCGCCCCAAATGCGCCGCAGCGCATCTCTCATACTACTACGCATGGTCTTTAGGTAAAGCGTATTGTCACTCAGACCACTTGCCAAACGACGTTGAGCCTTGCCAAGATTGTGATAAGGCAAGCCTATGAAAAGATGATGCGTAGCATGGTAACGCAGACCTACGGGAGCCCATAATGCAGTGATAAATAAATTACCAGGTATGTTGGTGGAATCGAGATATTGTTCTACAAACCCCATCTTGTGATTTCCGGGATTGCGGTAAGCATGTGCGGCAAGCGTACGTAAAGAGTTTAGAAGAAAAATAACAATACCGACCGAATACCAGAGAATAAAAAACTTATAGGTCAAAATTTCCAGTATGACGCACGTAATGACTGTTGTGGCAAATACAAAAGTGGCGAATTCCTGTAGTTGCCAGTATTTGTCATTGCGAATAGTGTTCTTCGGGCGCTTATAACTTGGATTAATGGAGAGAGAGGACGCTCGTTCCCAGCAAAATTTACGTAGCGGTGGAATCAGATAAGACATCGGTGTAAGCAATAAATAACGGCTGAGAAATATCAATGGTAGAAAGAAAGAAAATAGTACATAACCAATCATCAATACCGGCTTTTGGGTCGCAAAGGGCATATATTCGCCGTCTTCGCTGGTGCCATAGACATCGGGTTTATGGTGGTCATAATGCACGCCGTCATATGTAAAAGACGGAATCATTAGTGGTATACCAGCGGTGAGGTTCCACACCAGGCGAAATATTTTGAATGTGCCTTTTTTTAAGTGTGCAAGCTCGTGAATGAAGATTACCGAGCGATAAAGAGACAATGCTGCAATAACAAATGCCACGAGTTGCCAAACAGAAAACAGCGGTACAAGCAAGGCTGCCACAAAGGTAGTCCAGCCCAGTGAGATATGAAAAAGAAAGTCCAGCCAGTAGATCACTGGATTCGGTGTCATCAAGTCACGGACAAGATCGTGTGCTTCGCGAAGTGGAAATTCCTGGTCAATTTTCATGTCTGTCATTTTCCATCTCTATCATATAGCCAGCCTGTCCAGAATTGGATTAAGGTATTTATGCTTATGCGCTTGTCATTATTCATGTTATTAATTTAATCAATTAGTTGTTTACTGTTAGTTTGGACTTTGAAGCGAAGATGACATCACCACTGAAAATCCATGAATAGTCCTTAGTTTTACGCACACATGGCAATTGCGCGTGCTGTCTTGCTTATACCAAGCAGGACACGATGTGGTCGATGATACTAAGATTAGTTGAATCACTGGTTTTATTTGCATGGCTAAAATCAGGAGATCCTGGCCAGCCGGAATCAACAAATTCCACGCCTTTAAATTGTTTTGGTGCTGCATAACGGGGAATGACATGAAAGTGAACATCCGGGTCGACCATCATTAACATAAGATAATTTAGCTTGTCATAATTAAATGCACGTGCCAGAGTGGATTCTATTTGCACCGTTATCTTATGTAGTTCTGTAAAGCTGGCTTGGCTGAGCTTAGAGAATGCATAGGCGGGCTCATGGGCTACTAGAACCATGGATCCTAGAGTCAGCTGTACTGGCCGCAATAAAATGCTCCAGTGCTGATATTCATATATCACGGTATGCGGCGCACCAAATTTTCGCATAGTTACGTTGGAAACTGAAGTATCTGGCCGCATTATATTGGTCATTCTAGAATTCCTAAAATATTATTCAACTGATAAGTCTAGTCTTGGTAGTTCGTAGATTGATCTTTGTGGTATGTGCATCATGTGCTGGTCTGCAAGATGTTACGGGTTGTTACGATATGTTCCGTATCATTCCGTTCGCTGAATAATGTCTGGGCTTTTGCCAAATCTGAGGAATAATCAATTTCACACCAACGATGTCCAGATATTGCACACACATTAACTAAATGTTTGTCAGCTAGCGCATCGATGATAGTGAGATACCAGGATTTGAGCTCAGATGGATGTCGAAGTGCTTCTTCAACTGCGTCGCAAAATATTTTTGGACCATGTGCACGAAAATAAATAAGGCCGATTGATTCAGCATCAATTTGATCTTCGGGCAAGGTTTTGTTTACGTGCTTGACCCATCCTTTCTCGTCTAATTGGACCTTCATGTCATCTGCATCATAAACTTTTTTATAATCTACGCTAAGTGTAATGGGCGCAAATTCCGAGTTCAGTACTTGTGCCAACAGGGATGCATCAAAAACAGTATCTCCATTTAGGAGCAGAAAGTCGCAGTCCATAACGGAGCGTGCTATCCAACAACTAGCTAGGTTATCCGCAACCTCGAAAAAAGGGTTAAAAAGTATGTTGATTCGTGCGTGATCAGGATAGCGCTGTTGCAGAAGCGCTTCAACCAAGCTAGTCTGAAAACCAGTGACCACGGTGATTTCCTCAAGCCCAGCTGCCAGCAGGGCATCAATTTGACACTCGATGATCGTCTTACCTGAAATTGGTAAGAGGCACTTTGGGGAATCCTCGGTCAATGGCAGCAATCGCCGACCCTGGCCAGCACTTAAAATAACAGTTTTGACAGAAGTTTTATAATTTTCGCCCATCTTATTTGTTGACGCTCAGTTGGTTTTAAAAGTTTTATTTAGGCTTCATTAGACATATCAGTCTGTTGCAAGATTCCACACATATCAGTAGAGAGCGTGGATAGAAAAGGATGATCCTCGCATTTTACCAGCAGATCCGATAGGATCATCCATCTTGTAAAATTCCTTGTATAGAATTGTAGTTAAATTCTAGTTCACCTTACCTAGGTAACCCTGTGCGATTCGGTAATACACACCACGCAGTTGTTTGTTGTCTCGCATAATAGCCCGATACAGTATCGGGCCAGGCCGATCAAGCATCTGGCCAAGATCATTACCCAGCTGATCATGTACAAGCTGATTACGTTTCATGCTTACCAGGATGATTGGTCGGGTTGAGGGTGATTGCGACGGAGACCAGAAATCATACATGGCTCCACTACCACCGAACATATTACGCGAGCGAATGTCCATATCGTTCCCACTCTGCTTGTAGTACGACAATGCGCTCGCAACCGACCATTTGCTCATACCAACAACGATAGGATTCTGTCCAGTCTGGCGTCGCACCTCTTCTACCACTTGTTCGACTTCTATCGTTGTTTCGCGCCAAAAATAATGTTTCATTAAGTCCGGGTATGGAATCCCTGGTATTCCAAGTACTACATAGTGTAGTACGAACGCGTAGAAGAATATTGAAGCAACAATTGTTGGTTTCCAGGCAGACCGTAAACGACGTGCAACATTTTGTAGATCACTAGTATTTCCCATCATCCACGCTATCGTTGGCAACACCGCAAGCCACAATGGAGTTGTCCAATGAAACCGTGGCGCATTAAATATGCTAACAATGACAAATACTGCTAAGGGCACACCGGTGAATATCCACACAAACAGGCGATGTCTCAGTGCATACTGGTTTTTGTGATTCCCACCACTTGACAGTAACGCCAATGTTGCAGCAATCAAGCCTACGGGAGTCAGTAGTACCAAAATGTGCAGAGGTAAATACTGAATCGAGAATTGGTTGTCCATCCCTGCCCCTACCACCCGCCTTGACTGGAACAGGAATGATGCCCAATCATGCTCACTATTCCAGATAATTACAGGTGAGAACAGCAACAACGCAAGTGCCGCTGCAAGATACGGATGTGGACGGGACAGCCACCGGCGTGCAGTTGGATCCAGGATCATAAATAGCAAAGCTGCAAACCCTAAGAGGCCAAGTGTATATTTGGTCAGAATTCCCAGGCCAAACGCGATACCCACACCAAGCCAGGCTGAGTTACGTCCAGCGACCAATGCCCTTTCCATGTAGTACAGCGTAGCGGCCCAGGTGGCTAACAACGGTGCGTCTGGGGTCATCAACATGCCATGAGCGAAACTTATTGGAAGTATGGCTAGCAGTAGCATCGTGCGCATGCTGGTTGATTTGTCGTATAGATTGAGCGTCAGTGCGTATAGGTAGCCCATTGTTACCAGGCCACAAATAAATGCACCGATCCGTACCCCGAACTCATTATCACCAAAGATTGCGGTACCCAGCCAGA
>JAZGCR010000152.1:0-7696 GCA_036477105.1 Nitrosomonadaceae bacterium
ACTAGGAACAAGAGGGCTGGACGCCACAATCGTGTGGCCATGTGCCTCGAAGAATTCCAAAAATCTTTGTCTTATTTCGCTGCTTTTCATATCAATTCATTTGACGCAAATAATTTAAGGCCGACCGTACTACTCATCCCGAAGCCGCAGTACTTGCCCGATTATCTCTGACGCAAACCCCCGACCCATTAAAAATCGTATTTGTTTCGCCCGCTCTTTTGCGTTAGTAGGCATTGCACCAAATTTTTTCTGCCATACCGTGCGAGCTGTTTCGAGTTCAGTTGTCTTAAGATGGGGCAGTGCGGCGGCAATTAAATTTACATCAATGCCTTTCTGCTGTAACTCGTGCACAATGCGGCGACTACCAAATTTTCGCCTCCGAACATGTACCACCTGCTCGACCAAACGCCTAGCTGACAAAAGGCCACACTGCTCCAATGAGTCCAACACAAAGGACAACTCTTCAAGAGTTGGGGCATAAGGCGCAAGTTTTTTTTCCAACTCCATCCGGGAGTGCTCTCGCCGTGCGAGACAATCGAGGGCGCGGGTTTTCAGACTCGGCCCGGAAGACATGACGCTTATTCCACAGAAATAGCTTCAGTTTGGACAGCAGCAACTCCCACGATGCCGCGAATTTTTAACTCGATTTCTTTCGCAACGTCGGGATGCTGCTTCAGATATTCTCGGGTGTTATCCCTGCCTTGGCCAATTTTTTCGCCCTTGTAGGCATACCAGGCACCGGATTTCTCGACCAGATTGTGCAACACGCCAAGTTCGATGATCTCGCCTTCACGCGAAATACCCTCGCCGTAGAGGATATCGAATTCGGCCTTCTTGAATGGTGGCGCAACTTTATTCTTAACTACCTTGACCCGAGTTTCATTGCCAAGCACCTCGTCGCCCTTCTTGATGGTACCAATACGCCGGATGTCGAGACGAATCGACGCGTAGAACTTCAACGCATTGCCGCCGGTAGTGGTTTCTGGGTTACCAAACATAACGCCAATTCTCATACGTATCTGATTGACAAAAATTACCATTGTATTGCTGCGCTTGATGTTAGCGGCAAGCTTTCGCAGTGCTTGCGACATCAATCTCGCCTGTAAGCCCATTTGGGGCTCTCCCATTTCACCCTCAATTTCTGCGCGCGGCGTTAAGGCCGCAACCGAATCTATTACGACCACATCGACCGATCCAGAGCGTACAAGCATATCGGTGATTTCCAGTGCCTGCTCACCATTATCAGGCTGAGAAATAAGCAATTCCTTAACGTTGATGCCAATCTTTTGTGCATACAGTGGATCTAAAGCGTGTTCCGCATCAATGAACGCTGCAGTGCCACCAATCTTTTGCATTTCTGCGATAACTTGCAACGTGAGCGTGGTCTTGCCGGACGATTCTGGTCCGTAGATTTCTATTACTCTCCCACGTGGCAGCCCGCCCACGCCCAACGCAATATCAAGCCCCAGTGAGCCAGTGGAAATTACTTGGATATCTCTGGTAACATCGCTGGCGCCAAGACGCATGATCGAACCTTTACCAAACTGTTTTTCGATCTGTGAGAGAGCTGCTGCCAACGCTTTGCTTCTATTTTCATCCATGAGTTTATCCTTTTAGAAATTCATTGAATTATCGCACATGTAAATCAACGCAGAAAGACAACAAAAAATGAAGGCGTTGATTCAGGCAACCGAAGAATTCGTATCATGCAGCAAAGCTATCATCCCTTGTAGGGCCACTGCCACTGACTGCTGTCTTACTGCCTCACGATCACCGGTAAAATGCCGGGTTTCACTCCGCACATGGTTGTCTTTCATCACCCAAGCAAAACATACCATGCCTACCGGTTTTTCCACTGTACCACCTCCGGGGCCAGCGATGCCGGTAATGGAAACCGCGACTTGTGCACGGCTCCGGGAAACGGCACCATGTGCCATTTCCCGAGCAGTTTGCTCAGACACCGCGCCATGTTGTTTTAGTGTTTTGCTGCTTACGCCCAGCATTTCTTGCTTTGAAATAGTGGTATATGTAATGAAGCCTCGCTCGTACCAAGCTGAGCTGCCTGCAATCGAAGTAACCATTTGCCCCAACCAACCACCCGTGCAAGATTCGGCGCTGACGAGCATCAACCCTTGCTGGGTAAGTGCTGAACCAACTTGCCTGGCAAGATGCTGCAGCGTCTGGTCATTCATGGCATTTATGATTCTACCCAAATTCATATCCCTTTACGGTAATACAAATGCCTTCCATGCCGCTAAGCAAAGCAAGGTAAAAAATGCTGCCAGCAAATCGTCAAACATTACGCCAAAGCCGTTGCGTAGTTTCTTATCGTAATATCGGATTGGTTGCGGTTTGAGTATGTCGAATAGACGGAACAGCAAAAAAGCAAATGCCTGCCAAACCAAGGTGTTTGGTGTAAAAAACAA
The DNA here is from genome assembly GCA_036477105.1 of Nitrosomonadaceae bacterium. Classification (GTDB taxonomy): domain Bacteria; phylum Pseudomonadota; class Gammaproteobacteria; order Burkholderiales; family Nitrosomonadaceae; genus BJGV01. Next base: position 2,427 of record JAZGCR010000152.1, read on the forward strand.
CACCAGCAAAAAAGCGACAATTTCATCCCATACTATTCCACTATGATCGTGGATGCCGAGTGCCCTGCCGGTTAAACTACAGGCCCAAATACCAGCGAGGAACATAACATCAATTAGCAGTAGAAATTTAACCGGGTCTAGGTTTTGATTAATTAGCCAGAACAAAGGGAACGCAACAAGTGTTCCTACTGTACCCGGCGCTACTGGACTTAACCCTACACCCCCACCAAATGCTATGAAGAAAGCAGGATGTTGCAACACAAATTTCTTGCTAGGGTGCGGGTAGGTACGCGCGGTATTCAACATGAGCTTTGGGTTAAGTCCCAGTTCGGATGTTATTTGAGGGTCAGGGGGAGTGGAAGTGGTCATAGCCTGTTGTTCCCAGCGTTATTGCGTTACCCGTCGCATCTAGCACTACCAAACCTTCCCCCGCATCAATTCTGCCGATGCGCGTCAAACAGATTGCCATTTCGTGGGAAAGAGCTTCGATTTTACCGCGCTTCGCCTTCCGCGCAGTAAAACAAAGTTCATAATCGTCCCCACCTACCAGCAAACAATTAATCGCCTGCGATTGGGGAAGATACTTTTCCAAGACCGCTGAGCAATTTATCTCATTCATTTTGATAACAGCAGCAACTTTGGAACATTCTAAAATATGTCCCAGATCTGCCAACAGCCCGTCGGAAATATCAATAGCGCTATGGACAAGGCCAATCAATCGTTGCCCCAGTTCAACCCGAGCAATAGGCGCATGCAAGGCAGGCAAACAGGCAGCGATTTCGCTGGGCTCAAGCACGATGTGTTGCTGCTCGTGAGAAAGAGCTAGTGCAGCATCACCCAGTCGGCCTGACATCCAAATATCGTCGCCTGGCTTGGCTCCGCTGCGACGTAAAGCTTTTCCTTTTGCTACTTCACCAATAATTTGCACGCAAATGGTAAGGGGACCGCGTGTAATATCTCCGCCGATAAGCGCGACTTGATGTGTTTGTGCAAGTCTAAAAAAGCCACCGGCGAACGCCTCTATCCACTTCTCATTGGTCCTTACCAAAAGCTCTGGTAGTGCTAGCGCAAGAGTGGCCCAGCGTGGTTTCGCGCCCATCGCCGCCATGTCGGAAAGATTCACAGCAAGAGCCTTATATCCTAGCTTGCGAGGATCAGTATCGGGGAAAAAATGTTGGCCTGATACCAGCATGTCGGTGGAAATTGCCAGCTCCATTCCTTTTACTGGTCTAATCAGCGCTGAATCGTCCCCCACTCCCAGCACCACACTGGGATCAGGGCGAGTAAAAAAGCGGCGGACAATCTCTGACTCGGAGAGCATTGTTACAACCTGTAAATGATTGGCTAAAAATGTCTACAAATGTTCGGTAAATCTTCTTGTGCATCCGATTTATCCATAAAATGAGACAGTACCTATTGTTGGTACCATTCGAATTAGCTTTCGCATCATTCATGGTATACGTTATTTTAAAGTTTAGGCCTTAGCTCGGACTTGCAACTTGACTTCCTCTGCGCGCAACTGCACAGCTAGCTTGTCCAGCACACCATTTACATACTTGTGTCCGTCGGTCCCACCGTAGGTCTTAGCTAATTCCACCGCCTCATTGATTATTGCTCTATAAGGTGTTTCCGGATGACTAGCAAGCTCGTAGGTGCTCAATAGCAAAATGGCAAATTCTACAGGGCTAAGCTCTTTGAGGGGCCGGTCTAGATAAGGTTGAATATGCTTCTCCAGCTCTGTTAAATTTGTTAGAACCCCTTGCATCAGATCGGAGAAATATTCCCCATCCGTTTTAAGGAATTCCCTCGTCTCATGTAGCTGCTCTTCGATAGCCTCAACGGTTCCCCCTGCCACACACCATTGATAAAGCCCTTGCAAAGCTAATTCGCGTGAACGCCGACGCCGACCCTTGCGGTTCGGTTTGGTTTCTAGCTTAGTTTTTGTCTGGGCTGCTGGAATATTCTGCGTCATTGGACCACTTCATCGAGCTTTCTCAGTAGATTGACCATTTCTATCGCCACTCGTGCAGTTTCAGCGCCTTTCTGATTCATGCGCGCTAGTGCCTGATCGTCGGTATCGGTAGTGAGTATTCCATTGGCGATCGGGATGCCAGTGTCAAGCTGCACTGCGGTCACACCACCAATCGATTCTTTTGACACCATCTCAAAATGATAGGTGTCGCCACGTATCACCGCGCCCAATGCCACTAGCGCATCAAACTGATCAGTCAAAGCCATTTTTTGCAACGCCAAGGGAATTTCCAGTGCACCTGGAACCGTAGCCAGCAATATGTTAGCTGCTTGTACTCCATTTTTTTCCAACTCTGCAGCACAACCGCCGAGCAAGCCCTCACTTACATCAATGTTAAAACGACTCATAACGATGCCAATGCGTAGCCCGGTACCATTCAGGTCAGATTCAAGTTCAGGAATGTTAGTGTAACGCGCCATATGTTCTCCTAAAAACATTAACGGGAAAAATGAAGAGAAAAAGTGGAAATTTTACCTCTGTTCTACACTCTCCGACTCCAGATATCCCGAAACTTCCAGACCAAAGCCCGTCATACTTGGCATTTTGCGTGGGACAGCCAGCAATCGCATCTTGCTCACATTAAGATCTTTTAATATCTGCGCACCGATACCATAGTTACGCAAGTCGGTTCTAGTAAAAACACGAGGCTCAGATTTTGTCCTCGCGACGTGCTCGATTAACTCCCCAGGGCTTTCCCTGCGATGCAACAGAACGATCACTCCACACCCAGCATCGGCAATTACACGAAGTGTGTTACTTATACTCCAAGAATGCGTGTCGTCATTTACGTCTAGCAAATCAATAACGGACAATGGTTCATGCACCCGTACTAGGGTATCAACATCAGGGTTAATCTCACCCCTAATCAGCGCAAGATGAGTCGCATTGATGGTCTTATCAAGATAAGCGACAAGACGAAACTCACCATGAATTGTTTGGATGAGACGCTCTGCCACGCGCTCTACCAGGCTTTCAGTACGGCTGCGGTGATGAATAAGGTCAGCAATCGTTCCGATTTTGAGTTGATGCTTTGCGGCGAACTCAATCAACTCCGGCAAACGCGCCATGCTACCGTCGTCTTTAAGAATTTCGCAAATCACAGATGCAGACGTAAGCGCTGCCAAATTCGCTAAATCACATCCTGCTTCGGTATGACCAGCGCGGACAAGTACTCCACCGTTTTGAGCCATTAGCGGAAAAATGTGACCAGGCTGAAGAATGTCTTCTGGTTTGGCATCCGGTTTTGCTGCCGCTCTTACTGTGCGCGCACGGTCAGCCGCAGAAATACCGGTCGTGACCCCAATTGCAGCTTCAATAGAAAGTGTAAAGTTAGTCGCTAGTAGCGAGCGGTTAGTAGAAGTAGACACCATCAATGGCAGATTGAGCTGACGGCAACGCGCTTCAGTCAACGTCAGGCAAATCAATCCACGACCATGTGTGGCCATAAAATTTATTGCTTCCGGCGTGACAAAATCTGCCGCTAAAACTAAATCACCTTCGTTCTCACGATTTTCTTCGTCGACAAGGATTACCATTTTCCCAGCCTTAATGTCATCGATAATGTCTTGGATGGGGCTGATAATCATGTCACTAAATTATCCTCATTAATTACACGAACTTACTCGCCAGTCGCTCAACGTAACGTGCCAGCATATCCACTTCTAAATTTACTTTTGTGCCGGACTTTAGATCCTGCAGCGCTGTCATGGTCAACGTGTGGGGAACAAGATTAACCTTGAACTCATCCTCTGCGATCCAATTTACCGTTAAGCTCACACCATTCACTGCGATTGAGCCCTTTTTTGCAATGTACTTCAACAGCGAAACTGGAGCTTTTATCGCCAATAGGCGACTTTCTCCCGCCCGCTCAAACTTCTCCACTTTTCCTATTCCATCCACATGACCACTCACTAGATGTCCGTCTACTCTGTCGGATAGTCGCATAGCTTTTTCAAGATTGACTCGTCGACCCTGTATGTCCAAGCCCTGAGTACAGTTTAAGGTTTCTCGTGACACCTCCATAGTAATCATGCAGCCTACCAAAGCAGTTATGGTAAGACATACACCATCTGTTGCAATGCTGTCGCCAATACTGACATCACATAAATCTAGTTTGCCTGGTGCAATCTTTATACGTATGCCGCTTTCCAAAGACGTAACTTTTTTTATCTCACCAACCGCTTCGATAATTCCAGTAAACATCTGTTCCTTTCCATTTTCAAATACAGGGATTGTTTATTTTATATGTTGATTCATTTTAGTAAAACACTACGGCTTCACAGCTTACACTGAAGAAACATTTTCACCCTTATTCACGTTCTCATTTAAAATTCAACTATGTCTGATGTCTGTTTATCGTCTTCATTAGGATAGCACGAAGGGTTTTGAATCTAGAGTAGAATTCAATAGGTCAATCACGTTTTAAGTACTAGACTATGCGGCAATTTGCCGCATAGTCAGAAATTACAATATAGGCTAATGTTCGAATCAAATGAAATTAAAGCAAATCTACGATGAGCAGTTGAAATGTTCAATGATCTCAGTCAATCACCGTTAAGTAAAAATTTGCAGCGCTTGTTCCTACTTAGGAGCATAGCTATTGTTGTTCAATGCCTAACGTTTGCCGCGGTACATTGGGTGCTAGAGATGCCGTTGCCTTGGACAGAAATGGTCACGGTGGTAATCTTTCTTGCGGTACTAAATTTTGCAACATGGTTACGTTTACGACGTAACTGGCCAGTATCGAGCATAGAATTCTTTGCGCAAATTCTAATTGATGTTTTCGCATTAGGGGCATTATTGTATTTTAGTGGCGGCTCGACAAACCCATTTGTTTCCCTATACCTATTGCCGTTAACAATTACAGCTGCCGCCTTGCCGTGGGCATATACATGGGTAATGGCAGCAATTACGATCAGTTGTTATTCGCTGTTGCTGTTTTATTACGTGCCTTTGCCACATGACCACAGTGAACATAACAGTGAATTTAACCTACATGTATTTGGAATGTGGTTGGCATTCGTGTTAAGCACCGTGTTGATCGCTTGGTTTGTTGTCAAGATGGGTATATCAATCCGCGAGCGGGATAAAAACCTATCTCAAGCTCGCGAGCAAGCCTTGCGCGACGAACAACTTATTGCGCTAGGAACCTTGGCCGCCGGTGCAGCACATGAGCTCGGTACGCCGTTGTCGACCATGGCAGTCGTTAGTAGGGAGCTGCAAAAAGATAATACTGAAA
>JAZGCR010000153.1:0-2950 GCA_036477105.1 Nitrosomonadaceae bacterium
ATGTTCACTGCTTTAGCAGTTTCCATCACACGCTCCACATCTATCTGCGACACTTCCTTGTCTTTAATTGCCACCATTCCGTGTGAATTGAAACTCTTGATGTGGTTTCCGGCAACACCGGTATAGACTTCACGAATTCTGCAATTTGCCATCAACTCAACTTCCTCTAGTGCGCGCTGAATTGCGTTTACTGTGGTTTCGATATTGACTACTACACCTTTTTTAAGACCACGAGAGAGATGGCTCCCCATACCGATAATTTCAAACCCACCTTCAGAATCCACCTCTGCGGCAATAACAACGATTTTTGAAGTGCCGATGTCAAGACCAACAATCAGGCTTCTATTTTCATTTACTCTATTCATTTATTTTATGAGCCCTTAATCTCACACTGCCTTCTTTAACCCGGTTTGCGCAATTGCTGCCGATTTGCTTCCAGCATGCGCACAGAGAAACCGTTTGGGTAGCGTAGATCTACATATGTAAATTGTTTTTTAAATTGTGAAATAACGTGATCATGTGCAGACACATAGAGCCCTAGTCGGGCTTCAACCTGCTCACGCCCAAGCTCCAGCACAATTCCGTTTTCCGTGTGAATGCGCCATGCGCGGCGAGGTGAAAAATCCACCTGAGTAATATTCTGCTGAAGCGGTTGCAGAATTTTTCTGAAAACGGCATACTGCCGTGCTACTTCTTGCGAACTTTCTTCTGGCCCAGTAAATGCTGGTAATCTCTTGTCGGTCACAGCATTAAACACTTCTCCGTAGGTGTTCACCAGCGCAAAATTACCCCATCTAGCTAGCGCTACATGTTCCTCCAACGTCACTTCCAGGCTATGTGGCCAATGCCGTCGGACACTTGCAACGCGCACCCACGGCAATTTTTCAAATGCATTACTTATCGTATCTAGATCAACTGTAAAAAAGCTTCCAGCTACTTCACTGCGTATAAGACTATTTATCTGTTTCCGTGTTACATGTCTAAACTCTCCGTCGATGCTGCTGAAGCCATCAACACTTACCTCTTTCAGCGCAAATATCGGTAAATTCACCACTGACGGACCAATAGCGAAAGCCGCTACCAACGCAGCAAGTGTAAATAATCCATTGGCTAATATATGTAGCATTCGATGGTTATCCCACATGAGCTAGCTCCAGTATCCGTATTACGAGATCCTCAAACGATATTCCTGCCGTTTTGGCGGCCATCGGTACAAGGCTATGGTCAGTCATGCCTGGGGAGGTGTTAGTCTCAAGAAAATAAGGTTCACCCGACTTATCCAGTATTAAATCTACTCTTCCCCAGCCTTCACACCCTAGAATCTTGTGTGCCTGTAAAGCTTGCACCTGTATCGTATGTTCCTGTTCAGCAGACAAACCACTCGGACAAAAATAGCCGGTATCACTAGAAAGATACTTGGCCTCATAATCGTACAATCCACTTGCTGCCTCGATCCGTACCAGCGGTAGCGGAATATCCCCAAGAATTGCGACAGTCAACTCCATGCCTTCTATATACTGCTCAGCCAACACCATCGGATCATGTTTTGCTGCTGATCGGTATACATCTGGTAACTCCTCTGCGGACATTACCTTAGACAAGCCGATGGTCGATCCTTCACGTGATGGCTTAACAATTAGCGGCAGACCTAGTTCTCTTACCACGACGTCAAAATCACTTTCTGCATTGAGCATCGCATAGTGGGGGGAGCTGATTCCAACCGCCTGCCATACCAACTTGGTACGCCATTTGTCTATTGCTAACGCGCTCGCCAACACACCACTACCGGTATAGGGTAGCTCCATAAGTTCCAGTGCACCCTGCACAGTACCGTCCTCGCCATAGCGCCCATGAAGGGCTATATACGCCACGTTGAATCCCTGCCTTAGAATCTCTTCCATCGGTTGTTCAGCTGGATCAAACGGATATGCATCTACACCTCTGTGCTGTAATGCATTAAGCACAGCGTTACCACTTTGGAGCGAAATCTCACGCTCGGCAGAACGGCCTCCAAGAAGGACTGCAACTTTTCCAAAATCGTTTTTACTCACGACTAACTATCCTTAGCAGAAAAAACTTTGGTTAGAGATTTGAATTCATAAGAATTCACTTAGCCTCTCCTATAATCCTTACTTCTTGTACCAATTCAACACCGGTCTTTTCCTTTACTGTCTTACTGACTTCTGTAATTACTGCCTCAATATCTGCCGCCATGGCATTCCCAGTATTAACGATAAAATTTGCATGTTTTGGTGAAACCATCGCTCCACCAATGCTAAAACCCTTTAATCCACATGACTCAATCAGTCGTGCTGCATGATCTCCCGGTGGATTACGAAATACTGAACCAGCATTGGGCAAGCTCAATGGTTGACTATTAGTACGCCTAGATAGTAATTTCTTAATCTTCTTTCTGGATGTCGCATCATCGCCTTTCCTCAATCTAAACCACACACCCACGAACCATTCCTCACTAGATGAATGCATTGACACTTGATCTTTGCAATCTGACTTTAAGCTTACGTGCCGGTAGCCAATCCTGTAATCTTTAGAATACCGATCGTGTAGATGGCCTGAGCGATTGAGTGTTCGTGCTCGCTCGACAATTTCCCACGTTTCTGTGCCATAAAAACCTGCGTTCATTGCCAGCGCTCCACCGACTGTGCCGGGTATACCAGCTAAGAACTCCGCTCCTACTAAATCATGTAATGCCGCAAATCGCGCAACCTTTGCACAAGCCACGCCCGCCTCTACATAAATCAATCCGTCCACTTCACTATGTTGCTCCAGTCGAAGAATATTTAACTGTGCATGCAGCAATACCACCGTGCCACGTAATCCTCCATCGCGCACTAGAAGATTGCTGCCTAACCCAACCATGTGCACCGGCTCGCCAGGCGGTAGGCTGAGTAGAAATTGTGAAAGATCAGCTAAATCAGCTGGAATATAA
>JAZGCR010000154.1:0-5880 GCA_036477105.1 Nitrosomonadaceae bacterium
AGGTATACGCTTTTCAAGTCTTTTAGACATGGCAGCTAGCCATGCCATGGCTTTTTTCTCAGATGCAAACACAGATACAAACAGTTGGCTTGTAACAGGCTTATAAGGTACATCAGCAACAAACAGGCCTGCACTAGCGCTATTGCAGACTGCCCCTTCCATTTTTTGGGCCCCAGCCTGAGCAAAAACAGGAAAGAATAATAGAAATATCCCAGCTAACTTCCACATATTTTTGATTCTACAAAATTAATAACGCTTCGCAGGGAAATAACCTGATATTTATCATCGCACCGACCTTGGTATTCGACATTTCCTTCCTTCAAACCTCGTTCGCTGATGACAATGCGGTGGGGGATTCCAATCAATTCCATGTCAGCAAACATCACGCCCGGACGCTCTTCGCGATCATCTAGTAATACCTCAATACCAGCAGCAGAGAATCCCGTATGTAGCTTTTCTGCTTCAGTTCTTATCTGTATACTTTTATTCATGCCAATGGGCACGATGGCAACTTGGAATGGTGCCATTACAATTGGAAAAATAATACCGTGCTCGTCGTGGTTCTGCTCAATAGCAGCCGCTACGATGCGCGATACGCCGATACCGTAGCAACCCATTTCCATGGGTCGAGACTGGCCGGATTCATCAAGATAACTAGCTTTCATCGTATCTGAATACTCCGTGCGTAACTGGAAAATATGGCCAACCTCGATGCCTCTGCAGATTTCCAGTTTACCTTTTCCATCAGGTGATGGGTCGCCTGGAACAACATTGCGAATATCGAATACGTGGTCAGGTTCTTTCACATCACGGCCAAAATTAACGCCGGTAAAATGAAAGCCTGCTTCATTTGCACCACAAATAAAATCACTCATTTCCACGACAGTTTTGTCGGAAATAATGGGTAGTTCCAGACCGACTGGCCCTGTATATCCTGTACAGCAACCGGTTCCACTAAGAATTTCCTTCTCGCTTGCCAACCGAAAATTATTAAGAAGAGGAATTTTCCTAGCTTTCATTTCGTTTAACCGGTGATCACCGCGCAATAACAACAGAACCATTTTATTATTCACCATTACTGCTAAAGTTTTTACGGTTTTTTGTATTGGTACTTTCAGGAACTCCGCTACTTCCTCACAGGTTTTTTTGTTGGGTGTTGCAATTTTTTGTATGGGATTATTACCCCCTTCACGTAATTTCTCCGGTGACAGCGCCTCAGCAAACTCAATGTTGGCTGCATAGGTTGAGCCTGGACAAAAAACGATACCATCCTCACCCGAATCTGCCAATACGTGAAACTCATGCGAACCGCTACCTCCTATTGCCCCTGTATCCGCTACTACCGCACGAAAACTCAACCCCAAGCGTGTGAATATTCGGCTATAGGTGTCATACATAACCTGATAAGTTCGCTCCAGGCTCGCAACATCAACATGGAACGAATAGGCATCCTTCATTACAAATTCACGCGCACGCATCACACCAAAGCGAGGACGAATCTCGTCACGAAATTTGGTTTGAATCTGATAGAGATTAAGTGGTAATTGGCGGTAACTTTTTATTTCCCGCCGTACAATGTCAGTAATGACTTCTTCATGCGTAGGACCAAAGCAGAAATCACGTCGATACCTATCTTTAATTCTCAGCATCAGTGGTCCAAATTTGTCCCAACGCCCGGTCTCTTGCCACAACTCAGCTGGTTGTACTACAGGCATCAGAAGCTCCACTGCGCCGCTCTTATCCATTTCCTCCCGAACGATGTGTTCGACCTTGCGCAAAACTTTCAAACCCAGTGGCATCCAGGTGTATAGCCCACTTCCAAGACGCTTAATGAGGCCTGCGCGCAACATCAGCCTGTGGCTGACTAATTCTGCTTCAGCAGGAGCCTCCTTGAGAGTGGATATGAAAAATTGCGATACACGCATCGCCTAGTTCCATTGCAACAATTAAATGGAAGTAATTCTACCTCGAAAAACTGCTGTGCGTATTGTTTGCCGACAACATTCATGACAATGGCCATTGGTAATGGAGCGCATTATCACTCTTTACACATAATGTCTTTGATAAATTCCTCTTGAAGGGATCTGTGTGTCATGATTACGCCATGACTATAGAATCAAAAGTATGTTCTTACTAAGCTGTACTGCGAATTTTAAAGTGGTACTGGGCTGGCACATGTACTAAGTGGTATGGAAGAAACGTGGTAAATTGAGCGAGGGATTTTATTAATATAATGATTGCTTTCAATCTAGTATAAAATATGAAAAAATCCGTATCAATATTATTGTGACGGATCACACGGGTAAATCACATGATCGACCGTTATGGATATCGCTCCAATGTTGGTATTATTCTACTGAATAAGAAGAATGAGGTCTTCTGGGGCAAGCGCATTAAACAAAATTCCTGGCAATTTCCCCAAGGTGGCATCCACCCGGGCGAAAGCCCAGAACAGGCCATGTACAGAGAGTTAACAGAAGAAATAGGTCTGCATCCTTGCCATGTCGAGATCGTTGGACGCACACGTGACTGGTTACGCTATGAAGTGCCGGATCATTGGATAAAACGTGAGTTGCGTGGAAATTACAGGGGACAAAAACAGATTTGGTATTTGTTGCGCTTGATAGGACGTGATTCTGATGTGTCGCTGCGCACGAGCATTCGCCCCGAATTCGATGCCTGGCGTTGGAATCAGTATTGGGTAGAATTGGAGTCGGTGGTCGAGTTTAAACGTCAGGTCTATCATCAAGCTCTAACTGAGTTAGCACGCTTACTCAATCGCGAACCCCATGAAAGCAATATTTACGGCAAGTATGACTGTAACTATGACAGAAAGCAGGGTTCAGCTACGACCATGCCTACTAAACAGGCCAAATAATTTCATCTGAAAACCGGGTTCTAGCAGGACAATATTCTCTTAATTTGCAAATCAACTATTCGCATCGCATGCAGTCTACCGCATTCAGGTTTCCGCTCCAGACATGTCTAATAACCACTTCAATCCTGCGAATCTGTACGCTATAAAATTTTGTTGTAAAACATTATAGTGTGGATATATTTGCGCTTGCCTCGAAACTTGAAAAAACTGGCATCAGGAAATACGATGCTACACTTTATAAATAAGCAATAAATTATGAGTACATGATTCATAACTGACAGTCCATAGAATGATCTGGATGAACTGGCTATAATGAAAACTACCAATACTTCCCTATTTTCCCTGTTTCCCTTTCCATATTAATTCCATGCTCCACATGGATCATTATTGAATAAAAAACTTCCTGTCAGTTCGACTGAGTTTATAGCGCTACTTCTGTTCTCTCTTAAGTTTAGGAATGTAGATTTACTCCTGGAAATCAAGTAAAGTTAACTTTCTAATAATTAAAACATGGAGTCACCCATGACCGCTAAAGGACAGTTGTTACAAGATCCGTTTTTAAACACTCTACGGAAAGAGCATATTCCAGTATCAATTTATTTGGTAAATGGCATTAAACTGCAAGGCCATATTGACTCATTCGATCAATATGTAGTGCTTCTTAAGAACACGGTTACACAAATGGTCTATAAACACGCGATCTCTACTATTGTCCCCACCAAAGCTTTCACCACTCCATTTGAGGCGCCAGTCAAACCTGATGCTTGATCGTTCCGCTAGCAACACTATTGCTGACGCTAATGCTGCTGTACTAGTTAGCCTAGACTTTGGCAATAGCGGTTACTCTGAAAATCTAGAAGAATTACGGCAACTAGCCACAAGCAATGAACTTACAATTCCTGCAGTGATTAAGGGCAAATGCTCTCGGCCCAACCCTGCTACCTACGCAGGTAGTGGAAAGGTAAATGAAATTTCCCTGATACTGAAGCAAACTGGCGCCTCGCTGGTGATCTTTAATCATAATCTTTCTCCTGCTCAACAACGTAATCTAGAACAACGCCTTCAGTGCCGCGTGATAGACCGTACCAGTCTAATTTTAGATATATTCGCACAACGCGCTAAAAGTCACGAGGGAAAACTACAAGTGGAACTGGCTCAACTTGAATATCTTGCTACTCGCCTGGTACGTGGTTGGACTCACTTGGAACGACAAAAAGGCGGCATAGGTCTACGTGGTCCTGGTGAAACCCAACTGGAAACGGACCGTCGATTGCTTGGAAAACGGGTTAAGCTACTTAAGGAGAAACTTGCTAAGTTCCAGTGCCGACGAAATGTACAGCGACGCACCAGACAACGTGCTCATGTCATGTCAGTTTCTATCATTGGTTATACCAACGCGGGCAAGTCTACCTTGTTTAATGGTCTCACCCGCGCACGTGCCTACACTTCTAGCCAATTTTTCGCTACACTGGACGCAACTACACGTAAATTGTTTATCCAAGGGCATGGCCCACTAGTGGTTTCCGACACAGTGGGCTTCATTCGCGAGTTGCCACACACACTAATTGCCGCATTCCGGGCTACGTTAGAGGAAACCGTGCAGTCAGACATGCTACTGCATGTGGTGGATGCGAGTAGTCCTAATCGAGAAGAGCAAATTAAGGAAGTTAACAAGGTGCTAAAGGAAATTGGTGCGGATGCAATTCCGCAGATTCTGGTACTAAACAAAATAGATTTAATCAATTTATCATCAGGAACGTCTGGGTGTCGACGCAACGAGTATGGTAGAATAACGCAAATCCGGTTAAGTGCAAAAACCGGTGAAGGGCTCGAATTTATTAGGATGGCGCTAGCCGAAACAATTGAACAGCATACTTCGCAATGGTGTAAAATGTCGCCAGAAATAAGAGATGTAACTAATAAGCACATTAAAGCACACTACGATCAATTTTTGAGTTGGCAAACTGAATAGTGCGATTAGTATTCTTAACAGGGCTAAAACCCAAAGGTTGCTATTAGACTATCTAATGGTCGAATTTAATTAAACCGGAAAATAAAGATCATCATGGGATTAAACGACCCACAGTGGGGACGAAAAAAAGGTGGCTCTGGTCCACCTGATCTAGACGAACTGTTACGCAACGTTAACAAAAAGATCAATGAGCTTTTTGGACGAAAGCGCCGTGGTAGTAACGGATCTGGTGGCGGAGATGGGCCTGGTGGCAAAAATTTAAAGCTTTTTGGCGGTGGTTTGAGTGTTGGCTTGCTTCTTGGACTGCTCCTATTGCTATGGATAGCCAGCGGCTTTTACATTGTCACTGAAGGTTATCGAGGAGTAGTTCTGCGTTTTGGCAAGTACATTGAAACCACCCAGGCAGGGTTACGCTGGCACTTACCATTTCCGGCTGAATCCGTAGAAACCGTTAACGTAAGTCAGGTACGAACAGTTGAAATCGGCTACCGTACAAACGTGACAAGCAAGGTGCTGAAGGAAGCACTGATGATAACCGATGATGAAAACATTATTGATATTCAGTTTGCCGTGCAATACATCCTCAGTAATCCTGAGGAATACCTGTTTAATAACCGCAACCCGGACGAAGCAGTGCTACAGGTGGCAGAATCCTCGATCCGTGAAGTTATTGGAAAAAGCAGCATGGATTACGTACTCTACGAAGGACGCGAAGATGTAGCAGCGAAAGCGACCGTGTTGATGCAGGCACTTCTCGATAATTACCAAATAGGGATCGCTATCAGCAAAGTTACCATGCAGAACGCGCAACCGCCGCAACAAGTGCAAGCGGCATTTGACGATGCAGTAAAAGCGGGGCAGGATAAGGAACGGCAGAAAAATGAAGGGGAAGCCTACGCTAATCAGGTTGTCCCCGTAGCCGTAGGTAATGCTGCTCGCCTAATACAAGAATCTGAGGGATACAAGCAGCGAGTGATCGAAAACTCCACTGGCGATGCTAGCCGTTTCAAACAAATCTTGGTCGAATATA
>JAZGCR010000155.1:0-4149 GCA_036477105.1 Nitrosomonadaceae bacterium
CAGTATGAGCATTATCGTAATGATGCTAATTTTCAGGCGGAATATGCTTATGAATTAAAATCCTATGTAGGACGACCCAGCCCTATCTATCATGCAAAGAAATGGTCAGCGTATCTCGGAGGCGCGCAGATTTTATTAAAGCGTGAAGATCTAAACCACACTGGTGCACATAAAATTAACAATACTATTGGTCAGGCGCTTTTAGCAAAAAGCATGGGTAAGCCACGCATAATTGCAGAGACTGGTGCAGGCCAACATGGCGTAGCCAGCGCCACAGTAGCTACGCGGTACGGGATGGAGTGCGTAGTTTATATGGGTTCCGAAGATATGAAGCGCCAGGCAACTAATGTTTATCGGATGAAGCTTCTAGGCGCAACGGTGGTGCCGGTAGATTCGGGCTCTCGAACGCTGAAAGATGCGCTCAATGAAGCCATGCGCGATTGGGTCACTAATGTTGAAAACACTTTTTACATCATTGGTACAGTGGCAGGCCCGCACCCTTATCCGATGATGGTACGCGATTTTCAGGCTGTTATCGGGCGTGAAGCAAAGTTGCAAATGCAAGAAGAATACGGACGCCAACCGGATACGCTGATTGCCTGCGTGGGTGGCGGATCAAATGCTATCGGCTTATTTTATCCCTACATGGGCGACAAGAATGTGAACATGATAGGTGTAGAAGCGGCTGGACTCGGGATCGAAACCGGCAAGCACGCTGCCTCCCTGCTGACGGGTAAACCAGGAGTGCTGCACGGAAACCGTACTTATCTGATTCAAGATGAGGACGGACAGATTATTGAAACTCATTCTATTTCAGCTGGTCTTGACTACCCTGGTGTTGGTCCCGAACATGCATGGCTCAAGGATACTAATCGTGCTCAATACGTTGGAATAACCGATGAGGAAGCCCTAGCAGCGTTCCATATGATGTGCCGTTATGAGGGCATTATTCCGGCACTGGAATCTAGCCATGCACTGGCATACGCTGCAAAACTTGCACCTACACTCGACAAGGACAAGCTACTGTTGGTAAATCTTTCAGGGCGAGGGGACAAGGATATGGATACCGTAGCGCAGGCCGCTGGCGTTACTTTTTAATTGAGTTTGAGATTTTTATGTCCCGTATTGCAGCCACATTTGACACATTAAGCCAGAATAACAGAAAAGCTCTAATTACGTTCATCACTGCTGGTGATCCTGAACCCGCAATGACAGTTTTGTTGATGCACGAACTGGTAAATGTGGGTGCTGACATTATTGAGCTTGGCGTTCCTTTTTCAGACCCAATGGCGGATGGACCGACTATACAACGATCTTATGAGCGGGCACTAAAGTACCATGTTGGCCTAAAGGATGTATTAGAGATGGTGGCAGAATTCAGAAGAACGAACACTGTAACACCTGTGGTACTGATGGGTTACGCAAATCCTGTGGAAGCAATGGGCCACCGGAAATTCGTAGTAAGAGCAAAAGAGTGTGGTGTGGATGGAGTACTGACGGTAGATTATCCGCCAGAAGAATGTGAAGAGTGGATAGAAAATCTCAAACAGAAGAAGATAGATGCTATCTTTCTCATTTCACCTACCACGTCACAGATACGTATTCAGCAAGTGGCGAAAAGGGTGCAAGGATTTGTGTACTATGTTTCACTGAAAGGTGTAACCGGTGCGGCACACATTAATCTGGCTGAGGTAGCCAACAAACTAGCTGAGTTGCGCTCATATATTTCTATTCCGGTTGGCGTTGGTTTTGGTATACATGATGGTGTAACAGCAAGGGCGGTTGCAGAATTTGCGGATGCAGTGGTGGTGGGTAGTCGCATTATTGAGGAAATAGAGAAATCAGCTAAAGAGGAAGTGCTGATAAATGTGTCCCGTCTTGTAAAAAGCTTACGTAGTGCTATAGATAAAGTTGGTATAAAACACCGAACAGCAAGGATTAAACGGTAAACCTATGAGTTGGTTCCAAAAACTTTTTCCTCCGAAGATAAAACGCAAGGAAAGTGGCGATAAAAGAGTCGTGCCAGAGGGGCTATGGAGTAAATGTGCTTCCTGCGAGGCGGTACTATATTACTCAGATTTGGGAAATAATTTTAATGTTTGCCCTAAGTGCAATCATCACAATCGTATTTCTGCCAGAGTGCGCCTAGATTTATTTCTAGATACCGAGGGACGCAACGAGATTGGTGTAGAAGTGTTACCGGTAGATCCACTTAAATTCATTGATAGTAAGCATTACGTTGATCGATTATTACAAGCGAAAACAGATACAGACGAGGACGATGCTCTAGTGGTTATGCAGGGTAGCGTCCAGACTGTGCCCTTGGTTGCAGCGGCGTTTGAATTCGGATTTATGGGAGGTTCGATGGGTTCGGTGGTGGGCGAACGTTTCTCGCGCGGGGTGCAAGTGTGTGTTGAGCAACGTTTGCCATTTGTGTGCTTTGCTGCCAGTGGTGGAGCGCGCATGCAGGAAGGATTGTTATCGCTGATGCAAATGGCCAAAACGTCTGCGGTGCTTACCAAGTTGAAGCAGGAGAAACTTCCTTTTATCTCAGTGCTGACAGATCCTACGATGGGTGGTGTGTCAGCCAGCTTTGCCTTCCTTGGAGACATAGTAATCGCCGAGCCTAGGGCATTGATTGGTTTTACTGGACCACGAGTAATCGAGCAGACAGTGCGGCAAACTTTGCCGGAAGGTTTTCAGCGTGCCGAGTTTTTACTAGAGCACGGAGCGATAGACATGATAGTCGATCGCAGACAGATGCGCGATAAGCTTGTCAACCTCTGTACGTTGTTGATGCGAGTTCCAATCCATCCCAATTCTTTGTAAAACTGCTGTATTTCTTATCTTGATTTTCATTGTCAAGCTTACACGTGACGGCAAATGATCGAGCGTAACTCTAAGCTTAGAACTCTTCCCGACTGGTTGGCTTATCTCGAACGCCTTCATCCCAAGATTATCGAGATGGGGCTGGAACGCGTAAATCAAGTTAAGATTAATTTAGGTTTTTCCCCATCTTTCCCCATAATCACTGTCGGTGGTACTAATGGTAAGGGCTCGATCTGTTCAATGATGGAGGCCATTTTGAGTTGTGCTGGATATCACGTCGGATGTTATACCTCGCCGCATCTTCTTCGTTATAACGAGCGGATACGCATAAGCCAGCAGAAAGTTAGTGATGATGAGTTGTGTAAGGCTTTTAATTTAGTGGAAGCTGCTAGAATTGACAGCGATATTTCCTTGACCTACTTTGAGTTTGGAACGTTAGCGGCCATGCAACTATTCATTCAAGCTGGAGTGGATATAGCGATTCTAGAGGTGGGGCTTGGCGGGAGATTGGACGCCGTCAATATTTTTGATGCTGACTGTGCTGTGCTGGCTAGTATTGATCGCGATCATATGGATTATCTTGGGGACACGCGGGAGAAAATCGGATTTGAGAAAGCAGGTATTTTTAGAAGAGGTAAAACCGCAATCTGTTCGGATTCAAATGCTCCCGCTTCCGTAAGGCAACATGCAGATTTGATTGGTGCGAGATTCATGCTCATTGGAGAACACTTTGGCTACTCGGTCAAGACAACTTTATGGAATTATTGGGGGAACAAAAGGAGATGCTGCTCGCTTCCCCATCCAGCCCTAGGAGGTGCACATCAACTGCGAAACGCTAGTGCCTGTTTGGCTGCGTTGGATACAGTTAGAGATGTTCTGCCAATTACCATTAGTAACATACGTCAGGGTTTGCTGGAGACGGCGCTTCCAGGCCGATTTCAGGTATTGCCTGGGAAGCCGACAATAATTCTAGATGTAGCCCATAATCCAAATGCTGTGCACGCCTTAAGTATTAGTCTTGGTAACATGGGTTTTCACCAGAAAACCTATGCGGTATTCGCAATGCTCAAGGATAAGGACATAGATGGTGTAGTACGAACACTTGTCTCCAAAGTTGACATTTGGCTTGTTTCAGATATCAATTCGCCGCGCGGTGCTTCTGCTGATGAAGTAGTACAGGTGTTAGAAAATGCAGGTGTGAGTAAAGCGAGTGGGGCAATTCTTGCTTTCCCCAATCCTGTTGCAGCCTATGTATTCGCCTGTAAGCGGTCGACCAAAAATGATAGAATCTGTGTATTCGGCTCGTTCTATACTGTAGGT
>JAZGCR010000156.1:0-10933 GCA_036477105.1 Nitrosomonadaceae bacterium
AGTGGCAGCAGCAAACCCAGCAAGGTCACCAATGACCCCACCACCCAGTGCAATAACCGTAGTGTTGCGTTCACATTGGTTTGTTAGAAGAGCATCGAAAATCTGGTTTAGTGTTTGCCAATTTTTATATTCCTCACCGTCTGGTAGGATGATTGGGACAGTAACTATGCCGTGACTTTTCAGTGCGTCGCGCAGCTCATCCATGTAAAGGGGCGCCACCGTGGTGTTGGTGACTATGGCAACCCGTTTCTGCAACAGATGTGGAAGAATAAGGCTAGACTTGCTCAATATACCGCTACCGACATGGATCGGGTAACTACATTCGTTTAACTCGGGGGAAAGACTTGCGGTAATGGTTTGCATGTTGTGTTATTGGTTTCAGGGCGCTACTAGACTAGAATCGATTGGTTAATCTGTTACAACGTGCTCGTTTTAGTCTGATCTACTCTTACAGCAGGGGAAGTGAGTTTTTGTACGAGTAATTTTACCATCTGACGGATGCTTTGCTTCCCGCTCTCAACAACGATATGCGCAATTTCACGGTAGATAGGGTCACGTTGATCATAAAGCTCTACTAGTTTGGCCTGGAGACCCAAGGTTTGAAGTAATGGCCGGTTCTTGTTGTGTCGAGTCCGATGCCATAAATCATCAACCGTTGTTTGTAGATATACAATAGTGCCGTTTTGCCTTAAAAGCTTACGGTTTTCCATGTTTAGTATCACGCCACCACCCGTTGCAAGCACCATATTATCGATTTTTAACAATTCCCGTAGCATTTCCGCTTCACGCTTGCGAAAACCTGCTTCGCCTTCTATTTCAAAAATTACGGATATTTTGACACCGGTACGCTTCTGGATTTCATGATCCGAGTCGATAAACGTTTTGTTTAAGCAGCTAGCCAGAGATTTTCCGACGGTGGTTTTCCCTGCACCCATCATGCCCACCAAAAGAATATTACTACCTACTTCTTTCGTAGTATGGTTTATTTTCTTCATTGTTACCTTTAGTTAAGCTGATTCCATTTAGACAATTGTAGCGGAAAAAATACAAACCGCGTAGACACAAAAAAGCCGCATCAGATTGAATCGATGCGGCCATTAACTATAGAGTAGATATTACTTCGTACTTATTGATCTCCTCATGAGGAAAAACTTTCTATATTCAGCGCAGATTGAGGCTGTCCTTTAATATTCGTGGGGTAATGAAAACCATTAGTTCTGTCTTGTCGTCCTGTTTGAAATTAGTTCTGAACAACAATCCTAGAATTGGAATGTCTCCCAGTAGTGGCACCTTGGTTACCGCTTTATTTTCAGTTCGACCGAAAATACCACCGATAACTACAGTACCACCATTTTCCACTAAAACTTGCGTGGAAACTCGCTTGGTATTGATTGCAGGCCCAGCAACTGTTAGCTGCCCGACGGTGTCCTGGTGGACATTCAAGTCCATAATGATATTGTCATCGGGTGTAATCTGTGGGGTAACCTTGAGACTAAGAACTGCTTTCTTGAACGAGATGCTAGTAGCACCACTGCTAGTTGCTTGCTGGAAGGGTATTTCAGTACCCTGCTCTATAATGGCTTCGACTTGGTCAGCAGTCACTACACGTGGGCTGGAAATAACTCTACCCTTGCTGTCAGCTTCCAGTGCAGATAATTCTAGGTTGATCAGGGCACCATTACCGATTTTGATTAGACTGAGGCCAAGGGCAGCAGGTCCACCTAACGCGCCTGCAAGACCGGTCGCAGGTAGATTGACGTTAAGAGGCGGAACTCCAGCGGGAGCTGTACCACCCGCTAATGAAGACGAACCTTGGAGGCCATCCAATGAACCACTCATTCCAAGATTACGGCTACCGATTCCTTCTACGTTTTGGACGCCAAAGCGTACGCCGAGTTGTCGGCTAAATAGGTCAGTCGCTTCCACAATACGAGCTTCTATCATTACCTGTCTAACGGAAACATCGATTTGCTCAAGTAGTTTGCGTACTTCTTCCAATTGAGTAGGGGTGTCTCTCACAAATAAGGTATTAGTGCGAACATCTATGGCTACGCTACCACGCTTGGTTAACATTTTCTGATCTGTATCACCCAATAGCGCCTTCATCGCTTCGGCCTTTTGGTAATTCATCTGAAAGATTTCGGTGTGGATCGGCTCTATGTCAGAGATCTGCTGGCGGGCTTCAAGATCAAGTTTTTCCTTGGCTGCAATTTCATCGCGCGGCGCAATCATAATCACGTTTCCGATCTGACGCTTGTCCAGTCCTTTGGCCTGTAGCATGATGTCTAGTGCCTGATCCCAGGGGACATCTTTTAAACGCAGAGTGAGATTGCCGGTGACCGAGTCGCTGGTGATGATATTGAGTTCAGTAAAATCAGCAATTACCTGTAGTACTGCACGAACTTCCACATTCTGAAAATTAAGAGAAAGTTTCTCACCAACATAGCCTTCTTGGTTGCGCCTCCCCCTCGTGAGCTTATTGAAGTCTTTTTCCAAAGACCGGACTTCCAGGATAAATTTTGTGTCTGCTTGGTACGCCGAGTGTTCCCATAGCCCCGTGGACTTTATCACCATGCGCACATTTTCTCCCTGAGAAAAGGTTTCGATGGTTTGTACTGGCGTGGCAAAATCTACCACATTTAATCGTCGTTCCAGGTTGGGTGGCAGGGTTGCATTGAGAAATTCAATAATTACACTTTTGCCTTGCTTGCGGATATCAATTCCCGCGTTCGAACCCGACAAATCAACATGTATCCGGCCCTCGCCATTAGCACCACGGTGAAAATTGACGTCACTTAAACTGATATTTTGTTTGGTGGATTTGTCTTCAGCAAAATGTGTAGGTTCATCGGATGCTGTAATTTCGGACGCTGCATCCCAGAGGGTGATAAAAAGAATTTTATCTTCAATTTTCGTATCATATGCAAGCGGCTTGGAAAGGTTCATCACCAAACGAGTACGGTTTCCAGATTGTACGATGTTAATACTGCGTAGCCCTCCTTCGCCCATGCTCTGTGTTTTTTTACCAAGTGCATTAGAAGTGTCAAAAAAATCAAAGTAAATCCGAGCTGGGTCGTTTAAGGAGATGCTGGGAGGCATAGATGTAAGGGGTTGGTTCATCGATACCTTGATTACCAGAAGATTATCTTGAGTGGTAGAGGAACTGATGTCTTCAATACTAAATTGAGGAGCCTTAGTAGCGGGTGCTGGGTCCGGATCAGCAGCGAATGTGGGCAAGATTACGGCAAATAATAGGCTGCATCCAAGCCACGCATGAGGATTTATAAGATTCGGCACGTTCATTTTTTTCTACTCCTGATCTTCAAGCATTAAAGTGCTGATACGTTCATCCCAGTCACCAATACTGTCCTGTACGATTTCTTTTAAATTTACTTCAGCTTCCGAGATGTTAGAAATTAACCCAAAATTCTGTCCTAGGTAGCCGCCTGCTTTAACTCTATGGAGAGTACTATCAGGAGCTTTAATAAGCGCATAGAAATTTTTGTCTCGCTCAAGAGAACCAACCATTTTCAAACTTTCCAAGGGGAACTTTTCCAAGACTTCTTTGTAACGGTCTAGGTCAGGTTGAAGCCCGCCACCTTCCCCTTTTGTGTGTTTGCTCTTGCGGGGTTTGAAGGGATTAGGAATTTCAAATGCACTATAGGGATAGTGAGTGTAGGGATGGACTTCGGGTACGGGGATTACCTGGCCACGTAAGCCTTTTCCAGAGTCCTTGATAAATGCTTCCAGATCGGCATGTGTTTCATTGCCGCAGGCGGATAGAGTTAAAGGAAGCATTACTAGCAGTAGACGAGTCCACTTCATCATTTACTACCTCCCTTTTGTTTTGCAGTCTCTTCTTCATCCAAGTAGCGGAATGTTTTTGCAGTAGTGTTCATTATCAACCCCTCTTTAGTATTAGTATTGGGGGAAATGCTTATGTTGTTAAGTGTTACGATGCGTGATAATTGTGAGATGTCACTGGCAAATGCACCGAGGTCATGGTAATTTCCGGTGACACGAATAGAGATTGGCAGTTCGGCGTAGAACTCGGAAATGATCTCACTAGCTGCAGGTTTGAACAACTCAAACTGCAATCCACGCCCCAGCCCGGCATGGTTAATGTCTATCAAAAGAGCGTCCATTTCAGACTTGTGCGGCAACTGCTTCAAAAGCGCACCAAGAGATAGTTCAATGTCCTTTAATTGCTGTCGTAAGATATCTAGATTAACTGCATCTTTCTTTTTTACCAGATATGTTTCTTTAAGTTTTACTTCTTCTGCCCTGGCTTGGTCCAGAAACTCCCATTGTTCTTGCCAATCTAGAAAATAGCCAGCGGTGACGATTGCCACAAGTAAAATAGCAAGCGCGCTAGTTTTTATAACTAAAGGCCAGCTTCCTGGATCCTTCGTATTAAGTTGGTTTATCTCTTCTATCAGGTTCATGGCGGTTTGATTGTTTGGCTTCTCTAAGGCTTTGCAATGCCCGGAATAGAGTTTTCGTCACCAGCACTCTGGGACGAGCGAGTAAGAATTACATTAAGATTAAATTCATTGAGGCGAGTATTATTCACAGTGGCCGCCTTGATTTCAATCAATGATGGTGATCCTAACCAGGGTGACGACTCTAACTTGCGCATCAGAGTCGACACTCGTGCATTTGACTGAGCATATCCTGCCAGATTGATAGTCTGATTGATTTGCTTGATGCTTCGAAGGTAAACACCATCAGGAAGTAATCGCACTAGTTGATCAAGCAGATGTACCGCATCAGATCGATTGTCTTGCAAGGTCTCAACTACTTTCTTGCGTGCTAGTAGTGCTTGGGTCTGCGCTCTTATTTTCTTAATTTCATCAATTTGTTTGTCGAGAATCGCAATCTGGTTTTTCATGTATTTATTGCGACTTTCCTGATGCTCGATTTGTCCGGTGATCATGAGATGGACCATTCCTACAGTTAGGAGCCCGAGGAAAAATGCTATTCCGGCCAGGACGGCAAATTGTTGCTGCCGCACTTGGCGCTTGAGTTCGCGATGAGGGAGCAGATTAATACGGATCATGATGGATCAAAGCTTCTCATAGCTAGGCCACAGGCGATAAGAAGCGCGGGCGCATCTGCACCTAGTAGCTTCGGTCTAATGCGATTAGATAGAGCCATGTCAGCGAATGGATTAACGATTAATGTACTCGCCTGAGCGCGAGCTGCAACAATCTCGTCCAGCCCAGGGATGGCGGCGCATCCGCCAGCCAGAAAAATATAATTGACCTCTGTATACTGGGTCGAAGAGAAGAAAAATTGCATTGCGCGAGCCACCTCCAGTGCTAAGGCTTCACAAAATGGATTTAGTACATCCGTTTTGTAGTTATCTGGAAGCCCTCCATTGCGCTTGGCAGCATCTGCTTCTTCCGGAGAAAGGTTGAAGCAGCGTTGAATTTCTTGAGAGAGTTGGTTTCCGCCAAACGGCTGATCCCGCATATAGACTGAATTCCCATTGAGTAGCACATTAGTGCTCATGACGGTACTGCCAATATCCACAACTGCAATGATTTGATCCTTGCCACCGTTGGGAAGCTGACGTTCAATTAGCTCAAAAGCGGTTTGTGCAGCATACGGCTCAACATCCATGACTACAGTCTTCAGACCAGCAGTCAGCGCTGCAGCTATACGATCCTCTACCTTTTCCTTATGAGAAGCAGCGATCAGCACCTCAACCTCTTCTGGATTATTGGGCGCCGGTCCTATCAATTGGAAATCGAGATTTACCTCATCCAGGGCAAAGGGAATATATTGGTTAGCTTCGGTTTCGACCTGGAAAGCTAGGTCATCTTCACGTTGTCCCGCTGGAACAATGATTTTCTTGGTAATCACTGCCGCAGCTGGCAATGCCATTGCAACATTCTTGAGTCGTGTTCCCATATTCTTCCAGCCACGCTCCAGGGTCTCGCCTATCACTTCTAAATTCACGATATTGCCATCAAGCATGGCGTCCCTAGGGAGGGGCTCAATAGCATAGCGTTCAACGCGGTATGCGCTATTGTCTTTTCCAACCACTGAGAGCTCAACCATCTTCACTGATGACGGACTGATATCCACACCTATTACTTGTGGCGGCTTTGTCTGAAAGAAATCCAGATTTATCTTTGTCTGAAAGAAATCCAGATTTATATTAATTTCTTTATTGAACATGGGTTAACTATCGGCAATATATATAAAAAAAGTAGGTTAAAAGATTTCAGGAGCTTTAAGTACCTGCAAAATATTATTTTGCAGGTGTATTTCTCTTATAATTACATAATTACACACGTTTATTGTGGCAGTACTTAAGGGTGGGGCATTCGTGGAAGAAAGAGGTATATATCCCTTAAATTGCAAATATTTATTTTAATTTACATGTCAAAGACCGCTGTACATGAATGTACGTTAGCAGTTTTAATAAGATCACTGCATCTTTACGACATCTTTTGTGGCAATATTTAGGGGCACGCTATTCACTGGAAAAATGGATTTATTTAAATCCTTTAAATTTATGATGTTAAATTCGATTTCAAACTTCGAAATTTATTTCACATGCTAACGCGTTGGTTTGTTTACATTACTGCAACATTTTTTGCATTGAGTTTGCTGGGTGCCCTTCTGATTACTTTTGCTGCGCTAGTTACTATAGCTACACTTCCATCGCTTGAAGTGCTGACTGACTACCGTCCAAAGATTCCTTTGCGGATCTATAGTGCAGAAGGCTTGTTAATTGGAGAGTTTGGCGAAGAACATCGTGACTTAGTGAAAATTAATGTGGTGCCAGAGCGCCTCAAGCAGGCAATTGTAGCCGCAGAGGACGAGCGTTTTTACCGGCATAGTGGAGTGGACTACATAGGTGTACTGCGTGCCGCCTATTTTAATTTTACCTCTGGCGTAGTACGTCAGGGTGCGAGCACCATTACAATGCAAGTCGCACGAAATTTCTTTCTGACTAAGGAAAAAACTCTAACCCGAAAATTTAGTGAAGCTTTACTTGCATTCAAGATCGAACAGAGCTTGAGTAAGGACGAAATTCTCGAACTTTATATGAACCAGATTTATCTTGGGCAGCGTTCCTATGGTTTTGCTTCTGCGGCTCGGGTTTATTTTGGAAAGACCCTGAACCATATCAATTTAGCCGAGGCTGCCATGTTGGCAGGTTTGCCCAAAGCACCCTCACGCTATAACCCGATGGTCAATCCAGCGCGCGCCAAAACGCGACAACTTTATGTGTTGCGACGCATGGAGGAACTAAACTATATCTCTAATCAAGAGTTCAAAGAAACGAAAAAACAGCCACTGCAAGTCAGCAAAAAACGTCAAATGCGAGAATTTCCTTTGCGCGCCGATTACGTGGCAGAAATGGCACGCCAAGAGGTATATAAACGCTACAAGGAAGAAACCTATACCAAAGGTTTTAGGGTCTATACAACCGTAAGACAACTAGATCAGGAAGCAGCTTACGAAGCTGTACGTCAAGGTGTTATGGATCATGACAAGCGCAATGGCTATCGTGGTCCAGAGGCGGTTATTAATCTACCTAAAAACAGCATCAATCAGAAGGAGGTACTAGAAGATGCACTACAAGATGTGACTGATAGCAATGATATCTATGCTGCAGTAGTGCTGGCCGTCAATTCCAAATTTGTTCGGGCATACCGCAAAGGTGGAGAAAGTATAAAAATTTCAGGTGACGGCCTGAGGTTCGCAAAAATGTTCCTTAGCGGAAAAGTGGGTTCCGATCAGAAACGTATTCGTCCGGGGTCATTAATCCGTGTAATAAAGAACAAAAAGGGAGCGTGGCAGATCGTACAGCTTCCTCAGGCTGAAGCTGCTTTGGTTTCAATGAATCCAGAAGACGGGGCGATTCGCGCTCTGGTGGGAGGCTTTGATTTTAACCGCAATCAATTTAACCACATCACACAAGCCTGGCGCCAGCCAGGCTCTAGCTTCAAACCATTCATTTATTCCGCTTCTCTGGAGAAGGGA
This sequence comes from Nitrosomonadaceae bacterium, assembly GCA_036477105.1. Taxonomy (GTDB): domain Bacteria; phylum Pseudomonadota; class Gammaproteobacteria; order Burkholderiales; family Nitrosomonadaceae; genus BJGV01. Next base: position 8,005 of record JAZGCR010000156.1, read on the forward strand.
TTTACCCCAGCTACTATTATAAATGATGCACCAATTTCTTTTACTGCTGAAGAGACTGGAAGCAAACTATGGGAACCAAGAAACTATGCGGGTAAATACGCGGGTCCTTTACGCATGCGTGAGGCGCTTGCTAAATCAAAGAACTTGGTATCTATTCGTATTCTCCAGGCAATTGGGGTCCACTATGCCCAAGATTACATCACCCGCTTTGGCTTTGATCCCAAACTTCATCCGCCTTATCTTCCCATGGCTTTGGGTGCAGGGTCGGCCTCTCCAATGCAGATGGTAATAGGTTATGCAGCATTTGCAAATGGGGGTTTCCGCATATCACCTTACTTTATTGAGCGAATAGAAGATGAAAAAGGAAATGTACTGGAACAAGCGCGACCCGCGCTGGCGGGTGGGGATGCCAAGCAGATAATAGATCCACGTAACGCATATCTTATGACTAGCATGCTGAAGGATGTCATACAACGAGGTACTGCGATTAGGGCAAAGCAACTTGGTCGCAATGATCTGGCCGGAAAAACCGGCACTACCAACGATTTTGTCGATGCTTGGTTCTGTGGTTTTCAGACCAATCTTGTCGCAGTAGCTTGGATCGGTTTTGATAGTCCTAAATCTTTGGGTAATAAAGAGACAGGGTCGCGTACTGCCCTGCCGATGTGGGTGAGCTATATGGGCAAGGCGTTGAAGGATGTTCCCAAAGCAAACGATACAACTTTCGATGACATTGTTCCCAATGGCATTGTGATGACGAGAATTAATCCGGAGACAGGATTTAGAGAAGAGGGAGGCGCGATAATGGAATATTTTTTTCAGGAGAATTTGCCACCAGAAGCAGGTAGCAATTTCGGTGACATGGAATCTTTCCTTCAGGAGCGATTGCACCCAGAAGCAAGGGGCGATTTCGATGGTGCTGCCAGGTATCCAGATTACGTAGAGGATTAGTTGCAGGAAAAATTAAGAATCGTGATCAAGACAGCGGTCTGAAGAGGCGATGATTTCCCCATATGTAGTAAGAAAACGAGCACTATGGTTGTTCTAGAAATTGCTGAGGCCAAGTTTTTGTGATTTGGAATTGAGCTCCTGTCATAGTCGTAAAATAAAATCATGGAGTATGACGACATGCGAAATGCTTCCTATTTTTTCAGTTTAAGCCAGCCAGCCGCATCCATTGCATAATAAGTCAGAATGCCGTCAGCACCTGCGCGCTTAATAGCTAGCAACGATTCTAGTACACACGTTTTTTCGTCAAGCCAACCATTTTGTGCGGCAGATTTAAGCATGGCATATTCACCACTGACCTGATAGACAAACGTAGGCGCTTTGAACTGATCTTTCACCCGCCGTACAATGTCAAGATAGGGCATGCCGGGCTTTATCATTATCATGTCAGCGCCTTCCTCCAAATCCATTCCTACTTCCCTTATTGCTTCGTCAGAATTTGCCGGATCCATCTGATAAGTATATTTGCTTCCTTCGCCTAAACTGGTGGCGGAGCCTACTGCGTCTCGGAAGGGGCCATAAAAACCAGAGGCGTACTTCGCCGAGTAAGCGAGAATGCGGGTGTGGATGTATTTTTTGCTATCAAGGGCATCTCGTATTGCAGCAATGCGTCCATCCATCATGTCGGATGGTGCTACCACATCGGACCCGGCCTGTGCATGCACTAGTGCTTGCTGTGCAAGTATTTTTACGGTTTCGTTGTTCATCACATATCCGTTGGCATCGACCAAACCGTCTTGGCCGTGACTTGTATATGGGTCAAGAGCAATGTCGGTGATGATACCGAGTTCAGGAAAGTGCTTCTTCAGTTTGCTCACTATCTGTGGAACAAGTCCCTTGGGATTGAGGGCCTCAGTGGCAGTGAGACTCTTAAGGCTGGGCTCGATTACCGGAAAAATCGCAAGTGCCGGGATACCGAGTTGTAAGCATTTTTCCGCCTGATGCATCAGCATATCTGCGCTTTGTCGGATCACTCCAGGCATTGAGGGTATTTTTTCCTCGCGATTTTTCCCATTCAGTACAAATACTGGATAAATAAAATCATCTGCAAGCAGATGGTTTTCCCGCACTAGACGGCGTGAAAATTCGTCGCGTCGCAGACGCCTCATTCTTTTCTGTGGGAACTGACCGAAACTTGTCATAGGCTTCATATATAAGAAAAAAGAAAATTTAATAATAAATTAGGGTAATGACTAGAAGGTAATGACTAGAACACAGTTTAGTTTAAAGATTTTAAAAATGGTGAAAATAGAATTTTAGTTGTGATGGAAATACCGAAACCTGCACGACTTTATAGGTATAGATTGAGCATATTTTTGTTTATTTCTTTAAATTTGATGTGCACTAATTGATGTGCACTAATTTAAGCGAGTTTTAAGCGACTCCTGAAGCAACTCAACGCCGTGATGTTATTCCGAAGACTGAAACCCATTCTTACTGTGGGAGATACAGCATTACTTGTTGTATCTCCCATTACCGATCAGGAATCGTAGCTTTTGAGTCCATCAGAGTAAATCACTCTTCTTTCTATTATGGCACGGTCTTATCCCTTACCTATCACCTAGAATAATAGATAGTAGTCTTATATGTGACCATGATACAGTCTAATGCGAATTGGGTAACAGGCAGATTCACGACACTAGGGTATATCCATTTGCTTGGCGTGGTCACAATCAATTTCAATAGAATAATAAAGCCATTTATTTGCAATCTAACAAAAGGTTAATGCTTCGTTTGAACTTGGTTTTGGTAATGGATTGTCCTTAATAATTAATATTTCGGGAACTTACTCTCAATATCATCGTCTCATCATCAGACAACTTTGGTTGTTTCCTGCTCTTCTCCCTGAGCTGGTACCTTAATTATCACTTATTAGGGTAGTTCGCCCCCGGTTTTCTTCCCCTTTAACCGGGGGTTTTTT
>JAZGCR010000157.1:0-3455 GCA_036477105.1 Nitrosomonadaceae bacterium
AAGGATAGCTTACACTTTAAGGCACATGCTATAAATAATAGCATCATCTCTGGCGCGAATTAAAATCTAGTGTGATGTGAATTATCCTAAATCCATGATTCAATGCTTGTCTATCAACCATCTTTGCCGTATTACACGTGCATCGAAAAAGGCTTTCTCCAGCGCTGATCCATCACCACTTTCTAGCATTCCACGCATACTTGTTAGCTCGTTTTGGTAGGCGTCAATTTGTTTAAGTAACAATTCGCGATTGGCGAGGCAGATGTCGCGCCACATTTCTGGAGAACTACCTGCAATGCGGGTAAAGTCACGAAAACCACTACCGGCAAAGCGCATCAAGTCATCTGGACTATCTTCTGTGCTTGAGGAGCACGTGTGATTCATAAGCGCAACTGCTAGTACATGAGGCAGGTGACTCATCGCAGCGAGGATTTCATCGTGCTGATAGGCGTTTATTTGTGAGACTCGCGCACCACAACCTTGCCATATCTCCTTTACACGTTCCAGCGCGTTGGTATCGGTTTCGTCCAACGGTGTGAGTATCAGATTCTTATCTCGGAATAAATCTGCGGTGGCTGCGTTTACCCCACTCTGCTCCGCTCCGGCGATAGGATGGCCAGGTACAAAATTCTTTAGATGTCCAAGTAAGAAAGAACGTGCTGCTGCAATCACATCCTGTTTAGTGCTTCCCGCGTCAGTAATAATTGTTTTGGATTCTAGGTGGGGGGCGATTTGCGCCAAAATTTTAGCAGTCTGCCCTACTGGTACGGCAAGTAATACGAGATCTGCATTCTTTAGCGCCAGTGGAAAATCGTCGGTGATTTCGTCTAATATTCCTAGTTCCAGCGCGCGTTGCAGATTCTCCCTGCTTCGCCCTAAACCAACAATATGTTTAACCAGCCCCGCCTTGCGTAACGCCAGCGCAAATGAACCACCGATCAAGCCGACGCCGATAATCACCAGTTTGTTGAGTATAATATCTGTCATACTTTGAATGAATATTTATTTTTTAGGCTACATGCTTTGTCTAATCATTCTCATTATTCATTTCAGCAACCATATTAAGTTCTTGAGTTCTTGTAGATTCAGTGTCAGACCAACGCCACTCTATATTTCATACGCAATCGGGCGTATCTTTATAATCAGACTATCGTTTCTAGTAGCAGTATACATGCCAGAACTGAAACATTGATTTCCTGGTCACGGCTTTAAATTATTTTTTAGTAACTTTATAGATAGTTTTGATAATGAACCTAATCCCCCTTGATAGCACTCTCAAGGGATTGCAAAAATTTCTGATTCTCGGACTCAAGTCCGATAGTGACGCGCAGATGTTGTGGCATCTCATAAACACCGATTGGACGTACGATAACTCCCTGCTTCAATAGGCGTTGATAAACCGTAATAGCCTTGCCATCCTTCACGCAAAAACTTACAAAATTCCCGTAAGATGGAATGTATTTGAGTCTAAGTTGACGCAGTCCCGCGGTGATTTGGAGCATTCCTGCTTGGTTGAGTGCATAGGAACGTTTGACAAATTCTACGTCATTTATTGCTGCCAATGCGCCCGAGAGTCCTATGCTGTTAACGTTGAATGGTTGACGTATTCGGTTCATCAACCCAGCCACGTGAGCATGCGCAAGCCCAAATCCAATACGGATGCCGGCCATACCATAAATTTTAGAAAAAGTGCGGGTAATAAGTAGATTGGGAAAGCGATTCAACCACGCAATGCTGTTGGTCTTGGAAGTCTCCGGCAAATATTCGTTATAGGCTTCATCCAGCACTACCAGCACATCTGGAGAAATTCGTTTTAGAAAACGTAACAGATCGGCAGCAGCCAGAAACGTACCAGTAGGATTATTCGGATTAGCAATATATACCACACGAGTTTCGGGTGTTACTGCGTCTAGCATAGCATCGATGTCATGGCCATAATTTTTGGCAGGAACCGAGATGCCGTTTGCTCCGACTGCTTGGGTTACAAGTGGATAAACTGCAAATGCATGTTGCGAGTAAACTGCTGACGCACCAGGTCTCAGAAATACCCGCGCCGCCAGTTCTAGCACGTCATTGGAGCCGTTACCTAGCACGATTTGGTCACTGTCTATAGCATATTGCTTCGACAGCGCAGTTTTCAACTCAAAGCCATGGCCATCAGGGTATCGCAGCACTTCTTTAAGTGCTTTTGCCATCGCCTCAAGCGCTAGAGGACTGGTCCCAAGCGGATTCTCATTAGATGCAAGTTTGACGATAGAATGCTCATCCAAACCCATTTCCCTTGCCAACTCAGCAATCGGTTTGCCAGGTTGGTAGGGCGTGATAGAGTGGATATATTCCTGAGCAAGATCAAAAAGATTCATAGAGCCAGCACCATAAAAAATAGAAAATTGAAGGTGCAGTGAAAATTAAAATAAATTGGAAACAGCATTATTAAGTTTTACCCGAGTACTCAAAACTTAATTATGCTGAAGGATAAGAGCCCAGTATCTTCAAGAACGTTGCTTTCTCTCGTATTTCTTCCAGTGCTTTCGCAATTTTCTCATTTTGCTGATGGCCTTCGATGTCAACAAAGAAAACATATTCCCATAAGCTAGCGCGGGAGGGACGAGATTCTAGGCGGCTCATGCTTACACCATGCTGCGCCAGAGGTGACAACAGTTCGTGTATCGCGCCAGGAAGATTTTTGGCCGACATCACCAGCGATGTTTTGTCTTTACTGGAGGGAGCAACATCCTGCGTGCCAATTACCAGAAAGCGTGTAGTATTTCTTGGGTCGTCTTCAATATTCTCAGCACAAATGGAAAGTTTATACACCCCAGCAGCTTTTCTGCTGGCGATTGCAGCAGCACTTTTATCTTTAGTAGCCATCATCGCCGCGTGAGCATTGCTTTCCGCAATAATCCGTTTCGCCTGTGGAAGAGGAAAATTTTTGTTTAACCACTCATGACATTGCGCCAGTGATTGCGGATGAGAGTAAATCTTTTTGATGAGTTTAAGATCAGAATGTAAAGCAAGTAGACATTGATGTATTGATAACTGGACCTCACCGCAAACTATTAGAGAGGTTTGTAATAGTAAATCCAATGTTCTACCAACCGCACCCTCATTGGAGTTTTCTACTGGCACAATCCCATAACTTGTTACACAAGATTCTACTTTGTGAAACACCTCATCTATCGATTCACAAGGCAGGGTTGTCACAATGCTACCGAAGTGACTCAATAAAGCTTCTTCTGAAAAAGTTCCTTGCGGACCAAGATAGGCTACAGTCAAGGGCTCTTCCATGGCACGACATAATGACATGATCTCAGTGAATAGATGTGCAACGTGCTTATGAGTCAGTGGTCCAGAATTTAGTTTTTGCAAACGTTCCAGTACTTGGGCTTCCCGCTCAGGGCGATATGTCATACCTTTTTTTAGTTTTCCGATCTGCTTTGCTAGGTCGGCACGCG
>JAZGCR010000158.1:0-3003 GCA_036477105.1 Nitrosomonadaceae bacterium
GCCCATCTAGTTGATAAATTCGATTGTACTATTCTAAGGTTTAGTAGACCAAATGGCGAGTTAATTTGTAGTGTATCGCTAACATTCGAATTACAAAAAAATCTCCCCCGATTCTCTATTTGCAAACTTATCTTATACTGTATCAATTCTATTATTGAGCCATTAAACGAACTTGTTTACACCGTTTGAAATTAGACCAAACACGCATGCTGGCGGATTGCGCTCATCGGCACTTTCTGAATTAGAAAATATGTTGGCCGGTTCTGATGCTTAGTGATTATATTATTTTCAATAATACGGTTATTTCTTTTAGGAAGAATAATTCAACCTTAGATTTTCATGAATTAATGCGCTTAAATCTATCCATATAAATCTGTGTTTATCAAAATCTTTCAACATGCCTATTATTCGCGTTGTTCTTGACGTTCCTTTGGATACCTTGTTTGACTATATTGCGCCAAGTGTGACGACGCAACATATTGGTGCTCGCGTGCAAGTTCCATTTGGGAGGAAATTAGTAACGGGAGTCATTGTTGAGGTAACTTCTAGTTCCTCTATCTCTGCAGGCAAGCTTAAATCGGCTACATGTATTTTCAGCGATGTTCCTCCATTACCTAAAGCGTTGTTAGACCTTTTCAAGTTTTGCAGCGATTACTACCATTATCCTCTTGGAGAGGTAGTGATGAATGGATTGCCCAGCAGGCTACGTAGCACCAAACCATTTGTGCAAAAACCTCAGGTCGCTTTTCAGTTTCGTATTACAAATGAAGGGCGTGTAGCGGATACATCATCCATTCCCAGCCGGAGTTTCCTCAAATACCGCATTTTGACGTTATTAAGAGAATTCGGAGTTATCAATGTCGGTGAGATAAAACAGCTTTCGCCACGCGCACCTAAGGCATTGAAAGAACTTGTGAAGCTGGGATGGGTAGAAGAAGTATCCTCTTCATTCACTTCTACCCCTGAGACCTCCTCAGAACTTACGCTTACAACTGAGCAGGAGAGTGCCGTCAATGACATCGTTGCCGAAGCCAGCCAATTCAACACCTGGCTGTTGCATGGCATCACCGGAAGCGGTAAAACTGAAGTATATTTGCGGTTAGTCGCTTTGCAGTTACTTCGAGGGCGACAAACACTAGTGTTGATACCAGAAATTAGTTTGACGCCGCAACTAGAGGTGGTGTTTCGCACACGCTTTCCAGCTACTCCGATAATAAGCTTGCATAGTGGGCTTACTACATCTGAGCGGGCAAACGGCTGGCTACAAGCTCTGCAGGGTAAGGCTCAAATAATATTAGGCACACGTCTTGCGGTGTTTACACCGATTCCAAACCTTGGTTTGATCATCGTAGATGAGGAGCAGGACAACTCGTTCAAACAGCAGAGTGGATTGTGCTACTCGGCGCGTGATGTTGCTATCTTTCGTGCCAAATATACAAACATACCAGTAATACTTGGTTCCGCCACACCGTCGTTGGAAAGCTATTACAACGCAATCAATCGCCGCTACCGTATGTTGCGCTTATCATCCCGCGCTGCTGATAAAGCCGTACTTCCGAACGTGCGCTGCATTGATACTCGAGCTGCTAAAGTTAGAGAAGGCTTATCTGAGCCGCTGATTGCAGCCCTGGAAAAAAACCTTGCAATAAACCAGCAAAGCCTAATTTTCATCAATCGCCGCGGTTATGCACCAGTACTGATGTGCAAATCGTGTACATGGACGGCGACCTGTACCCGTTGTACAAGCCGCCTGGTAGTACACTTGCAAGAGAAAAAATTACGCTGTCATTACTGTGGTTATAAAGAACTGATTTCATCTGCCTGTCCCGAGTGTGGTGACCAGGATATTGCGCCTTTTGGTCATGGTACTCAGCGGGTAGAAGCAGCGCTAGCAGCACGTTTTCCTGATGCGAGAATTCTGCGAATAGACCGTGACAGCATCCGCCGCAAGGAAGCATGGAAAGAAATACTGAAAGACATTCACGAACAGCGTGTAGATATTTTGGTTGGCACACAAATTCTCGCGAAAGGGCATAACTTTCCTAATCTAGGCCTTGTGGGCGTTTTGAATTCTGACGCTTCGCTTTACAGTACTGATTTTCGCGCAGAGGAACATCTATTTTCACAACTCATGCAAGTGGCAGGTCGCACTGGACGTGCCAACATCACAGGAGAGGTATTGATTCAAACTAAATTTCCTGGTCACCCCTTATATCATGCATTACGGCGACACAATTACGAAACGCTCGCACATAAGCTACTGACCGAAAGAAAGGCAGCAGGTTTTCCGCCGTTTGCCTATCAAGCTTTATTGCGAGCAGAGGCGTCCCAGCTTGCGACTGCGCTGAATTTTCTTACCAACGCAGCAGCAATGTCGCGGCCGACTAGAAATGTGGAGGTGTTCGACCCAGTTCCTGCGCAAATGGCAAGGCTCAAAGGAATGGAGCGGGCGCATTTGTTAGTACAGTCCAGCTCACGGAAGGAGCTACACGAATTTCTCACTTCTTGGCGCACAAAGCTAGTCAAATTTCCTGATCGCAAGATACGTTGGGCACTTGATGTGGATCCGTTTGAGTTTTAAACCAGATAATGTTTCTTGAACCAACATACCCACGAACAGCCCATGTATCGACTGCTGGTAGAACAGAGTTTATATTATTGCTATGTTGTATAGATGATGCCTACCATGTTACAACTAGCCTAGTGAATTTCGGCAAGTAGCTTGCTTATCATTTGTTCTGCCTGGTATAGATAGCTTCTTCCAAACAAATTTAGATGATTCAGGATGTGATATAGATTGTAGAGTGTCTTGCGAGTTGTGTAGCCAGAGTCAAGTGGATAGGCTTCCCTGTAGGCGGCATAAAAAGTCGTGGAAAAGCCGCCGAAAAGTTCGGTCATAGCAAGATCCGTTTCTCGGTCACCATAATATACTGCTGGATCAAACAATATGGGATGCCCCATGGGATCGAAACTGTAATTCCCATTCCACAAGTCGCCATGTAG
>JAZGCR010000159.1:0-5089 GCA_036477105.1 Nitrosomonadaceae bacterium
AATCCAGACGTGATGTTTTCCTTGCTTATTCCCATGGCTACTGCTGCAGCAGCCGCTGCAAGAGCATTGCGCACGTTATGTTCGCCTGGAACCTTCAACTTTACCTCCACGACCCCATCGGGAAGCTTCAATTTCATCTTGGTATCGACCAGATTTAGTTGATAGCACCCCCCCACTTTCGCTCCTTTACTTAGACTAAAATCTATTACTGGCCTGCTGCCAGCTAGCTTGCGCCATAACTGCTCATTGGAATCATCAGCGTTGATGACTGCTACCCCCAGCTTGTCTAGTCCCTCAAAAACTTCACCCTTGGCGCGAGCTACTGCTTCCACCGAACCAAGCTCCTCAATGTGTGCCGCACCTGCATTAGTTATCAACGCCACACTTGGCTTTGCCAGTCTGGTCAAATAAGAGATCTCTCCGAAATGATTCATGCCCATCTCGATTACTGCATATTCATGCTGTTCACGTAATCGCAACAACGTTTGCGGCACACCGATATCGTTATTGAGGTTGCCCACGGTTGCCAGTACCCTGCCAACCTGACCAACCAGCTGTTGCAAAATCGATGCAATCATTTCTTTCACCGTGGTTTTACCATTACTGCCAGTCACCGCGACCAACGGAATAGCAAAACGCCCTCGCCAGTATGCAGCCAGCTGCCCTAATCCTAGTCGCGTATCCTTCACTAATATCATAGGAACTTCTAAATCCTGACATTTGATATCTGACTCTTGACTCACCATTGCCGCCACGGCACCTTTTTCCTTTGCTCGAGCAACAAACTTATGACCGTCAAAATTTTTACCGCTCAGAGCGACAAATAAATCGCCCCGTTTCACCGTGCGACTATCAGTGCTTACACCAGTAAAGAGCACATCTCCACCACGCCATTCTGCATGTAACACACGGGCCACTTCCTGCGCCATCATCATCTTTGCACTTGCACTCTGGCCATCCAATTCTGCAGTATCTGCTGCGCGACTTTCACATCGCTAAACGGAAACCTTTGCCCACCAATTTCCTGATATACCTCATGCCCCTTCCCTGCGATCAACACCACATCCCCCTTGCGCGCACCGTATACCGCTTGATAAATCGCCGCTGCTCGGTTTTCCTCGATATGATGGTTGGCATCTGCACCTGATGCGATCTCATTGATGATGGCATAAGGGTCTTCGCCACGTGGATTGTCGCTAGTGATAATGACTTCATCCGACAATTGTGTCGCTACTTTGCCCATTAGTGCACGTTTACCGCGGTCGCGATCACCACCACAACCGAACACGCAAATTAATCTTGGGTTTTGAGTTTTGAGTTTTGAGGTAACTTTGGAACTAAGGAGAATCCCGCGAAGTGCTATTAACATCTTTTCTAGAGCATCAGGGGTATGGGCGAAATCTACGACTACTAATGGTAGATTGCCGCCACCCAGTTTCTCCATTCTACCCACCACTGGTTGCACTTGTTGCAAGGATTGCACTGCATCAGCTAGGTTGATACCACTGGCCAACAAGGTAGCCAGCACTGCCAACAAATTGGAAGCATTGAATCTGCCTATTAATTCAGATTTAAGTTTTACACGTTCAGTTTCGAACTCGACGTCGAATTCTAAGCCCTGAATGCTCACTTTAAGATTACGCCCGCATACCACCCTGATTTTTTCCGGATCCAAATTCCTTATTTCCGATTCTTTAAATCCATACCCAATAACCTTCGTAATCTTGCCTGAAAGCTGCTCCAACAATTCAACACCAAATGCATCGTCAAAGTTTAGTACTACATATTTGAGCCCAGTCCATTGAAATAATCGCGCTTTGGAGGCAGCATATGCCTTCATGCTGCCGTGGTAGTCGAGATGATCATGTGACAAATTAGTAAATAACGCTACTGCGAATGTAGAACCATTAACCCTCCCTTGCTCAATCCCGTGAGATGACACTTCCATCACCACATACTCGGCGCCACGTTTCAAGAAATCGGCCATTTTTTGTTGTAACAAAACTGAATCCGGCGTTGTGTTAGCAGTAGGCTGAAGCGCGCCAGAAAAACCATCTCCCAGTGTACCTATGACAGCAGTTTTTTTACCTAGAGATGTCATAGCCTGAGCTATCCATTGGCTGCACGATGTCTTACCGTTGGTTCCGGTGATACCAATCAGCCATAACTTTTGCGATGGATCCCCATATACGTAGCTAGCGATAGCCCCCGCCTTAGTTCGCAGTTTGGATATCGACAAATTAGGTGCTTGCCATTTTGGGTCCCACACGAAACCATCACGCTCCCATAACACCGCATTTGCTCCTGCATCAATAGCTTGTGGGATAAATTTACGAGCATCGAATTTCTCTCCAACATAAGCTAGAAATGTATCTCCCGGTTTCACCATGCGACTATCAGTAACAAGATTATCTATGCTGACACCCAAACCATTGAGTAAACGTAAATCGAAATGTGCTCCTGAGCTTTCTTTAAACCCTGAACTCATACATCACCTTTTAACTCGGGTATCGTTGGAGACAAGACTAAGTTGTTAATGGGTGCATCATGAGGTACATTCAAAATTCTTAAAGCACCGACCATAACCTGACTAAAGACAGGCGCTGCCACCGTACCACCGAAATATTGTCCGGCCGAAGGTTCATCTAGCATCACTGCAATGATTAGGCGCGGTTTGGAAACTGGTGCGTAGCCTACAAATGTAGCTATGTATCGGTCTTTTGCATAACCTTTACCTTCTAACTTGTGTGAAGTGCCAGTCTTACCTGCCACCCGATAACCGCTAATTTGTGCGAGCGGTGCAGTTCCACCAGGCTGCACCACCATCTCCAACATTTTGCTCACAGCAAGAGCGGTATCACGTGAAATCACCTGTTTACCTACTACAGGTGTATTGACCTTTAGCAGAGACACTGGTTTCAATTTACCCTCTTCAGAAAATAGAGTGTAGGCACGTGCGAGCTGGAGCAGATTCACTGCGATACCATGGCCATATGACATGGTGGCTTGCTCAATAGGGCGCCAAGTTTGATACGGACGAAGCTTTCCATTAACTTCTCCAGGAAATCCAGAGCCAGTAGATGCGCCGAAACCGGAGCGACTGAAAGTTTCCCATAGCGTTTGTGGCGATAGTGTCAAGGCAATTTTCGCAGCACCAACATTGCTGGATTTTTGAATTACCTGTGCTACTGTCAGCGGACCCTCTCTATGTGAGTCACTTATCGTTGCCTTGCCTATAGTGAGAGTTCCAGGTGCAGTCTGAAATATCGTATCAGGCTTGATCCCACCTGCTTCCAGTGCAGACGCTACCGTGAATGGCTTCAGAGTTGAGCCAGGCTCGAATACGTCGGTCAAAACCCGGTTACGAGCTCTTCCACTGTTTGTTTTTATCCGGTTGTTGGGGTTGTATGTTGGCAAGTTGACTAACGCCAGCACTTCTCCCGTCTGCGTATCCAAAACTACTATTTCGCCAGCCTTAGCTTTATTAATTTCCATGGCCTGCTTCAATTCTCGATAAGCAAGATACTGGATTTTGCTATCAATGGATAAAGCTATGTCTTGTCCTGGCTTAGGTTCAAGGATACTTTCGACATCCTCAACAATACGTCCCTTGCGGTCCTTGATGACACGACGACTGCCAGACTTGCCAGCCAAAGTGTCCTGCCATCCTAATTCGATTCCTTCTTGCCCATTGTCGTCTATATCGGTAAAACCAAGCATGTGAGCCGTCAATTCACCTGTCGGATAATATCGACGAAATTCACGTTTAAGAAATATACCTGGAATATCGAGTTCGACTACTTTAGCCGTTATATCCGGTGGTAAATGACGCCTCAGATAAACAAAATCGCGCTGTTGATCACTGATACGTTTGCGAACTTCAACGACATTCATCCTGATCAAATTTGCCAATTTCTTTAATTGCCTAGGCGTTGCATCTATGTCACGCGGACTCGCCCACACCGATTCAACCGGTGTACTGATTGCAAGAGGCTCACCATGTCGGTCCGTAATCATTCCGCGGTGCGCACTTATCTCGATCACGCGGCTGTAACGCAACTCTCCTTTCTGCTGCAGAAAATCATTGTGCATTCCCTGTAAGTAGATAGCGCGTACTACCAGTCCGAGGAAACTCAGCAATAGAAGCGCACCTAGCATGCGTGAGCGCCATGCGGGCAAAACAATATATGGTATTGGTTTGTGAGTCATAATTCTTGATCATCCACAGAACCAATTGAATTGTGGGGACCCGCTAATGAGATAACTTGAATTTGTGATACATCAGGAACTCTCATAAGCAGTTGCTTGGTAGCAATCTTTTCAACACGTGCGCGCATCGCCCAAGTGCTTTGTTCAAGCTGCAACTGCCCCCACTCTACTGCCAGTTGTCTTGTTCGTTCCTGCTGTTTTTCCAGATCCATAAAAAGCTTGCGTGCTTTGTGCTGTGAAGTCACAACACTCAACGCACAGACGATGAGAATCAGGGTCAAAAAAATGTTCAATCTGGTCACTTCAGCTCCTATTAACCAAGTTCATAAACCCCTATAACCACCAGGACTTACTTGTTTGTGCGATAAAAAGTGCGGCTGTTACACTAATAACAGTGATAACCAATACTAGTAATACTTCTTGTGCTATATGTTTCATCTCCCCCTCTCTTCTTAAAAGCAATTGAGAGTTACTCGAATCTATAAACCACCAGTATTTACCCGTTCTGCTACCCGCATCACTGCACTTCTAGCCCGTGGATTAACAGCTACCTCGTTTTCTCTAGGACGTACTGCCTTCCCAACTAGTCGTAGTTTATGACGGCTAAGACACCGCATTTCTTTGTTCCGTATTGGTAATCTGCGAGGCAACATGTCGGGGTTTGCTGCTGCACGCATGAAGCGCTTAACTACCCGGTCCTCTAGTGAATGAAAGCTAATGATTACCAGCCGCCCACCTGGGTTCAATAGCTCCACACATTGCGGCAAGCTCAGCGACAACTCCTCAAGCTCCTGATTGAGATAAATCCGTATGGCCTGAAAAGTGCGCGTCGCCGGATTCTGATTTTGCTTGCGCGAGCGTACGGCCGTTGCCACGATCT
>JAZGCR010000016.1:0-5044 GCA_036477105.1 Nitrosomonadaceae bacterium
CCACCATCGATAAGAATCAGATCAGGTAACCTGCCCTCTCCTTCAGCAACTTTATGGTAGCGCCTTGAAAGAACATCACGCATGGCAGCATAGTCGTCCCCTGGTGTGATGCCACCAATGTTGTAGCGACGATATTCGTCATTGCGCATAGAGTAATTATCGTAAACCACGCAGGATGCAACAGTGGCCTCACCTTGAGTATGGCTAATATCAAAGCATTCGACGCGAGTAAGACTTGAAACTTCAAGAGCATGCTGTAAAAATTGCAGTCGTTCTTCCTGGTTAACCAGTCGACCCAACTGTTGTTCCAACCCAAGGTGCGCATTTTTTGTTGCCATATCCAGCCACACACGCCGATCGCTTTTGGGATTGAGACTAATTACAGTTTTGTGTCCAGATTGCTCAGTAAGGGAAGCTTGCAGTGCTTCCCTGTGGATCTTCTCGCCCACAATAATGAGAGGCGGAACAACACGATTCAGGTAATGTTGGGAAAGAAAAGCTTCCACTGCAGCTGGTGGGTCGTAACCTTCTGCATTTTGAGGAAAGAAATTCTTGTCTCCTAAGTGCCGCCCTCCCCTCACCATAGCCAGATTGACACAGATCATTCCACCACTACACTGAACAGCGCAAGCTACGACATCCGCATCCAGAGCTTTGCCGCTATCAACAAACTGCTTTTCTCGAACTCTTCGCAATGTCTGGATTTGGTCGCGAAATAAAACAGCCTTCTCATAATCTAAGGAATTAGCAGCATTCCGCATCTTTACAGCAAGGCTTTCAAGCACCTCGGTTTGTTTCCCCTGCAAAAAAAGCTCGGCATTGCTTATATCCTCATGATAGGCCAGATTAGTGATCATTTTTACGCATGGTGCACTGCAACGTTTAATCTGATACAACAAGCATGGACGGGTACGATTATTGAAAACACTATCCTCGCAAGTGCGGATACGAAATACCTTTTGTAATAACTGAATACTCTCTCTTACAACCCCCGCATTTGGGAAGGGACCAAAGTAATGATGTTGTTTATTAAGCACTCCCCGGTGAAAACCAAGGCGAGGAAAAACATGTTTAGTCAAGACAAGATATGGGTATGATTTATCATCTCTGAACAATATGTTATAGCGAGGAGTTAATGTTTTTATTAAGTTATTCTCAAGCAGCAGTGCTTCAGATTCAGAGCGAGTAACGGTAGTCTCAATCCCTGTTATTTGGGATACCATTAACTGGATTCTTGGAGCTAAATTGGTTTTTTGGAAATAAGAGGAAACGCGCTTTCTGAGATCAATAGCCTTGCCAACATAAATTACCTGTCCCACCGAGTTTAACATGCGATAAACCCCTGGCTGAGAAGGCAAGCTTGAGTATATAGCCTTGGCATTAAAAACAGGGACTGTCGACAAAACAGTTACTCCTCCTTACTCAGCAATTTTCCTGCGATAGCCCAATTCTCATGAGATAATTCGTCAAAGGCAATATAGGTGTAAGACTTCGGCTTGTGAGTGACACGTTCTAGAGTATCAGTTATTTCCGCAGCTATTTTTTTCTTCTGCTCACGACTCAGTGCTCCGGCGATACGAATATTAACGTAGGGCATGATTATCCTTTAGTTGTTATGTGAAGTGCTAAGTTAGCACAGATTTTTTCAAACACCTGCTCGAACATCCTAGCAGTTAGGCGTTTAGTTTGAGTATTGTAGCGGCTACAATGGTAGCTGTCATATAAAGTCAGATTGTTAGGCAACGTATGAATAACACCATGCCCAAAGGGATAGGCTTTAGATTTTAGCCCCAAGGCCATCAAACTTGCCTGGTGCGCAACAGTGCCCAAAGCAAGCAATGCCCTTCCCTCTCCTGCTGCAAAACTTGCAATCTCTGCCGAAAGATACCCATTGCATTGACGAATTTCATTTGGCTCCGGCTTGTTCCCGGGTGGTAAGCACTTGACCACGTTGGTGATACGGCATCCGATGAGTTGCAAGCCATCATTCTTAGAAATTGACTCTTCACAGCTGGAAAAACCGAATTTGTACAAAGTACTATATAGTAGAATTCCCGCAAAATCTCCGGTAAAAGGCCTACCAGTTCGATTTGCACCGTGCATACCTGGAGCCAGTCCGATAATAAGAAGCTTTGGTGCAAAATCACCAAAAGCTGGAACAGGTCTTGCATAATAATCTGGGTGGCTAGCTTTTACTTTATCCAGAAATTTTACCAACCGGTAGCACTGGCGACAGGTAATTGAAAATTTTGCTTGCATAGAGTCTCGATTACCTTAAAACGGTAGTAAGTAGACAGCGTATTTTTGATGCTCCATTCAAATTCTGCATCGTGTATTCTTTCGACAGGCTACTTCATGCCAGTACACGTCGATAGTTGCTCCCCACGTTCGTCGCAGAGAGCATCCTAAAATTGGATCAAATCTGAACGGTTTAATTACCTAATTCATATTGATGTATGAATCTAAGTATATCTCGTGAAATCCGGTCTCTACGAAATAGCAAGCTTAAAAAACCTTTTACTCAAATATTTCTCACTATTGCCTAGCGATAATTAAACGTTTTCTATCAGGCAGGTAATGGCACTAGCAGGGAAGACTCCAACAGAACATCAACACCCGTTGTCGGCATGATAGCCCGTGCGGGAATATTTTTACCTTTACGCCACTTAGCCACAGCCATATGCTTAGATTCACCATTAACCAGAAACATAACTTGCCGCGAACGACTCAAACGTGCTGCACTCATGGATACCCGCTGCAGTGGTGGTTTTGGTGCATCAAATACCGCTAGCGTATCCGGAGAATCAGGTGCAATTCCCCATTCGTGGTCAGGAAACAAGCTTGCCGTATGGCCGTCCTCACCAAGCCCAAGAAACGTTAAATCAAATATTCCGATGGATCGCAAAGTTTGGGCATATTCGTAAGCAGCTCGACTTGCACCAAGCTCGGCTGGAATAACATACAACTGGCTTTCAGGAATCGGCACATGGTCGAGCCACGCTTCTCCAGCCATACAGGAGTTTAGTTTTGAATCGTTCGGTAGTAGACAGCGCTCATCGCTGAAATAGATGTGCCACGCGGACCAATCAGTCTGGATAGAACGCAACTGTTGGTAGATTCCACGCGGCGTATCTCCACCAGAAAGCACCAAATGGAATTGTCCGCGCTGCTGAATCGCCATAGTGGCGTTATCGAGAATTGTACGCAATGCTACTTGGCGCAGCGCTGATTGATCGGCTACCGTATGCCATCTATAACGTCCTAGCTTGGCAGAATTCATTGTATCTATAAATCCCTATACACCTTTATACTCATACTCTGTATTGTATTAAATCTAAAAATACGAATAAACGAGAAAACTAAAAATTATTTTTCCAATCGCGGATTGTGGCAAATACACTTACAGGGTCCGATAACGGTTTACCAAGATAGTTGCTGGCATTGTGAATGACTTCAGGCTGACTACAACGCAAAAATGGATTGCAGGACTTTTCCATTACAATCGTTGAAGGTAGAGTGGGCAAATTTAGCTCGCGTCGTTTTTCTGCCGATGTTTTGAATTCGATAAGCGCCTGGTTACCTGGCTCAACTTCCTTAGCAAAATGAATATTGGCAAGCGTATATTCATGACCACAATAAACCGAAGTTGCATCGGGTAGTTTCGCCAGTTTTTGCAGCGAAGTGTACATTTGTTGTGCGGTGCCCTCGAATAATCTTCCACAACCGCAAGCAAATAAGGTATCGCCACAAAACAGCAAGTTTGCGCCATAATATGCAATGTGTCCTGCGGTATGGCCAGGGATATCTAGCACACTAAAACCGAGTGAGAGTTCGGCTAATTGAATACTGTCGCCTTCTTTGAGGCAATGGGTAACTGTGGGAATTGATTCATTTCCTGGCCCATAAACTGGTATTGAAAATTCCCGCAGCAATGCGGCGTTGCCACCAACGTGGTCGTTGTGATGATGGGTATTTAGTATGGCGACAAGTTTCAGATTTTCACGTCGCAAAAAAGCTAGAACTGGTGCAGCGTCACCCGGGTCTACCACGGCAGCATGGTGTTGATCACGAATGATCCAAATATAATTGTCGGTAAATGCACTTACTGGGATAATATGGAACATGATGTCTCGGATTGAATTAAAACTCTAGGTCTGGTAATGATGATGAATATTTCTAGCAAATTGTGAATAAATTGCCACTCCGTGAATGCTATCTAGACATTATATATGCCAATGCAAAATCAACAACAGTGGTTTGAGACTTGTCTCGGTCAATACCTACTAGAACGGGAACAAAGCTACTTCGATCAAGCAGTGATGGATGTATTTGGCTACAATGCCATACAAATCGGATTTCCACAGCATGCCTTTCTACGTACTAACCGTATGTCTCTTCAGTTTTGTACGGGTACCGAGGAAGGAGTTGCTCTGCTAGCAGTTCCTGATTTTCTACCAATCGAAAGTAACAGTATAGATCTAATACTCCTACCGCACGTACTCGAATTTAGCTCAAATCCACATCAAATTCTACGCGAAGTACAACGCGTACTGATGGCAGAAGGTCATGTGATTATCTGTGGCTTCAATCCTCGAAGTCTTTGGGGCATACGCCAATGGTTTGGATCTGCAAAACACAACTTCCCCTGGAATGGAAACTTCATCTCGCTACCGCGGCTAAAAGATTGGCTAGCCCTGCTAGATTTCGAGATGACTGCGGGTGGGCTACGTTGTTATGCCCCACCTTTCAATCAGGAAAAATGGCTACGTCGGTTCAATTTTATGGAGTTTGCAGGAGATCGGTGGTGGCCAATTTCTGGTGGTGTATATTTTCTGCAAGCAATTAAGCGTGTTCATGGTATGCGTGTGATCAAGCCTGAAAGGAAAGACATACTCGCCGCCAAGAGAAGAATGGCTCCGGTTGCTAATAAACTCAACGGGAACATAGCTGGGAAGAAACCACGGATGTTCGCGCATAACAAAACCAACATGAGAATTATAAAGTGAAAGTAAAACGTGCTGGCATTGCTGATGCCCCTGATGTA
>JAZGCR010000160.1:0-2401 GCA_036477105.1 Nitrosomonadaceae bacterium
TTGGGAACTATGGGATTTGGTCTGCCAGCAGCCATGGGTGTGCAGTTTGCCAACCCCAAAAGTGCAGTGGCCTGTATCACTGGCGAAGCCAGTATACAGATGTGTATTCAGGAATTATCAACCTGCAAGCAATATAACCTACCGCTCAAGATTGTTAACCTCAATAATCGATATATGGGTATGGTACGTCAATGGCAAGAATTTTTCCACGGCAATCGCTACGCTGAATCATATGTGGATGCGATGCCAAACTTTGTCAAGCTGGCTGAAAGCTATGGTCATGTAGGAATGAAAATTGAACAGCCAAACGACATAGAAGACGCATTGAAGGAAGCGTTCAAGCTCAAAAACAGACTAGTATTCATGGACTTCATCACCGATCAAGCCGAAAACGTATTTCCTATGATACCTGGTGGGAAAGGCCTCTCTGAAATGATTTTAGTATAAAGATGCGACATATTATTTCCTTGTTGATGGAAAACGAAGCCGGTGCCTTGTCACGCGTGGCCGGACTGTTCTCGGCACGAGGCTACAATATTGAATCGCTCATAGTTGCGCCTACCGAGGATCCGACTCTGTCACGTATGACGCTAGTTACTGTTGGTTCAGATGATGTAGTTGAACAAATCACCAAGCAGTTGAATAAATTGATCGACGTAGTAAAAATAATAGATTTAAGCGGTGGGGATCATATTGAGTGCGAGTTGATGCTGGTGAAAGTACGCGCCATAGGGAAGGATCGCAAGGAGATCAAAGGTACAACTGATATTTTTTGCGGCCGCATTGTTGATGTTACAGACAAATCCTATACTATTGAACTGACTGGCACCGGTTCAAAACTCGACGCATTTCTCAACACCATGAAACGTAACACGATTCTAGAAACAGTTCGTACTGGTGCTTCTGGAATTGGTCGTGGTGAACGAATATTGAAAGTATAGTGAGACCTGACATGGGTAAGGGGTAAGACGTTTTCTCCCTCTGATCAACTAGCCTCCAGTACTTACTCCCAACTAAATCAGAAAGGAAATCTATGAAGGTTTATTACGATAAAGACGCTGATTTGTCCCTCATCAAAAGAAAAAAAGTCACCATTGTAGGTTATGGCTCACAGGGACATGCTCATGCTAATAACCTTAATGACTCTGGCGTTAAGGTCACTGTTGGCCTACGTAAGGACGGTGCATCCTGGAGCAAGGCAAAGAAAGCTGGGCTCACTGTTAAGCGAGTCGCTGAAGCCGTTAAGGGTGCGGACATTGTGATGCTTCTGTTACCCGACGAGAAGATGGCTGCTGTTTACAAGTCAGAGATTGAGCCCAACCTCAAGAAGGCAGCAACACTTGCATTCGCCCATGGCTTTAATATCCACTACGGCCAGGTATCGCCGCGCGATGACCTCGATGTGATTATGATTGCACCTAAGGGACCTGGTCATCTTGTGCGCTCAACCTATATGCAGGGTGGTGGCGTGCCTTCACTCATCGCTGTGCATCAAAACAAATCCGGCAATGCTCGTAACTTGGCACTGTCTTATGCTGCAGCCAACGGTGGCACACGTGGAGGAGTGATCGAAACTAATTTCCGAGAGGAAACTGAAACTGATTTGTTCGGTGAACAGGTAGTGCTATGTGGGGGCCTTACCTCTCTGATTCAAACAAGTTTTGAGATTCTAGTGGAGGCAGGCTACGCACCGGAAATGGCCTATTTCGAATGCCTGCACGAAGTGAAGTTGATAGTAGATTTAATCTATGAAGGGGGTATTGCCAACATGCGTTATTCCATCTCTAATAATGCTGAATATGGCGATATTTCACGTGGTCCACGCATTGTTACCGACGAGACTCGTGCCGAAATGCGTAAGATTCTACGTGAAATTCAGACTGGCGAGTATGCTCGGGAATTTATATTAGAAAACCAAGCTGGGGCGCCTATGCTTAAAGCCAGCCGCCGTCTCGCCTCCGAACATCAGATCGAAGTAATTGGTACGAAACTGCGCAGCATGATGCCATGGATCAAAAAGAACAAGCTGGTTGACCAAGAAAAAAATTAGTGTGAAGTGACAGATAATGTGTGGAACGTGAAATATAAAATGTTGATCCCGCTGCAATAAAGAAAACCACCGATCACTATTAACTATTCATGTCCTGATGAATTACCCTCATCCCTTTTTTGCCCGCGAAGGCTGGTCCTTTATCACAGGAGCAATTGTTATTGCAGCGCTGGTCAATATTCTTGCTGGCTGGCTTTGGGCGGTACCATTCTGGTTGATCGCATTCTTCATTTTACAATTTTTTCGTGACCCACCACGTGTTGTGCCACAAAAAACTAACGCGGTACTATCGCCTGCTGATGGCAGAATAGTCGCAGTGGAAAGTGTACAAGATCCTTATCTCAAACGTGA
>JAZGCR010000161.1:0-5705 GCA_036477105.1 Nitrosomonadaceae bacterium
TGTACCATTTCCGATATCTCTTCGTCTTCGCGGGTCATGATCCGCGATGCCATTTCGATTTGAGTGACTTTGGAACCCAAGCGAGCAAGACTCTGAGCTAGCTCGCAGCCAATCGGCCCACCACCCAATACGATCAATCGAGACGGCGGCATATCCTCTTTAGCAAATTCATCCCACAGTGTGTCACTGGTAACGTAGCCAACATCATCCAAACCGGGCAAAGGGGGTATGATTGGTCGAGCGCCTGTGGCTATTACAATGTTTCGAGTGGTTAGGCGTTGTATGTCGCCGTTATCGAGCTTTACTTCTACAGTCCAAGTATCTTTGATACGGGCGTAACCCTCAAGTACTTCTACACCCAATTTAGTGTAGCGTTCAACGCTGTCGTGTGGTGTTACGGTGCGGATAACCTCATGTACTCGCGCCATCACCTTGCGAAAACTGAATTCGGGTACTATGGCTTTAAGTCCGTAGTTATCACCATGGCTCATCTGATGGATGAGACGGGCCGACTTGATCAATGTCTTGCTAGGTACACAGCCGTAGTTTAGGCAATCACCGCCCATCTTGTGTGCTTCGATCAATGTCACCTTGGCCTTGACGGTGGCACCGATATACGCGGTGACCAAACCGGCTGCTCCGGCGCCGATTACTATCAGATTGCGGTCAAACTTCTGCGGGCGTTGCCACTTGGCATAGACTCGGCGACGTTGCAGGAAATTTAGAAACCATTTGGCAAGTATCGGAAATATTCCTAATAACGTGAACGAAATTAGCAGCCCAGGCGAGACGATGCTGGAAAGCCCCGATATCTTCGCTAGTTGTGTACCAGCATTAACATAAACAAGAGTGCCGGCAAGCATACCCACCTGGCTCACCCAATAATAGCTGCTAGCTCGTATCAGAGTTAGCCCCATCAGCAGATTGACAAGAAAGAATGGAAACAGCGGCACCATACGTAGTGTGAACAGATAGAATAAGCCGTCCCTAGCGATACCATCATTGATAGACTTAAGTCGGTCTCCAAAGCGGCTCTGAATGGCTTCACGAAATAGATAACGTGAGACTAAAAAGGCAAGTATTGCGCCGATGCTGGAGGCAAACGACACAATTACTGTGCCCCACAGTAGGCCAAACAAAGCACCAGCGGCGAGCGTCATCACCGTGGCGCCCGGTAAGGAAAGTGCAGCAACTGCCACATAAAACGAGAAGAAGCTAAGCCCAACAAGTACTGGTGAGGCTGCACGCCATACCTCGAATTGTCCTAGGCTAGTCTTAAGACTGTGGAGAGACAGATAGGAGTTTAGATCCAGCGCAAAAAAAATTAGCACCAAAAATATTGCCGCAACAACAATCGATATTTTTCTCATTATTTAGTTTTACTCATGTAATGCACCGCCACAGCTGCTACCTTGTCCAGCGGTGCAACCGTAGCAATGATCAGCCACACGGATTGGTCGATCCTTCGGGTCTACGTTGATCAAATCGCGTAAATGAGGTTTTCTTTTGTGTCCTTGCACTGATTGTGTAGCAAGATCTAACTCTAATCCCAATTGCTGATTAAAATCGCAGTCGTAAAGAAAGCCCTTCCAATCAACACTGATTAGATTGCGGCACATCACGTTCACAAGATTGGCTGCAGCGAAATTTTCCTTTAGCAGTCGCATGTAATCGTTGAATTGTCCTTTTGAAATTAGGGTTGAGCCAAAGCGTTGTATGGGCATATTAGTTAATGTGAATAGCTCGTTGAACATGATGCCGAAATTCTCATACAACTCCCTTTTATAAGTGGCTTGCAGTTTGGCTTGATCAGGAGGTAATGAAGCACCTTGTGGGTTATAGACTAGATTGAGCGTCAATCCAGAACCCTTGCGGCCATAACCGAGTGCATTAAGCTTTTGCAAGGCTAAAATGCTTTTGTCAAAAACGCCTTCCCCACGCTGCTTATCTACGTTTGCAAGCGAATAACAGGGAAGTGAGGCAACAATCTCGACCTGCTGTGTTGCCAGAAATTCAGCTAGTCCGTCCTGGCCGGGTTCAAACAGGATAGTTAGGTTGCAGCGATCGATGACTTTTACGCCTAAGGCGCCTGCCTCGTTTACCAACTGTCTGAATCCATTGTGCAGTTCAGGGGCGCCCCCAGTGAGGTCAAGTGTGGTGATGTTACGGGCCGTGAGCACAAGAGGGATTAGGGCAAGGGTTTCACTACCCATCATTTCTTTTCGGTTTGGTCCAGCATTGACATGGCAATGTACGCAGGACAGATTACATCGATAGCCAAGGTTAATCTGAAGAGTCGTAAGTTGGTGGCGACTTAGGCTCGGGAACTTGGTCGTCTGAAGCAATGGTAGGGTAGCGTGCATGCCTCTCCTCGATAGTTATAAAGACTAGGTACACAATTAGTGAGTTGGAATCGATTCCTTATAGCTATGTTCGTAGCAAAGTCTTAGGTTCTTACACATTTTTATCGGTTTTGTCGTTATGTGCCATAGCCTTAACCTGATGTAAGAAGTTAGAATCTTGCAACTACCATAGTAAATGTAGAGGGTATCGCCATTAATACGCATCTTGGAGAGATTGGTTACACTTTATACAAGACTCTATAAAACCAATAACAAAATATCCGCGTAAAGTTGTATTATTGAAACTAAATGTTTGTTCTGCAATTATGTTTTTAATTAATGGGATTCACTTGAACACAGATAATCAAGCTGGATAATTACTAAACAGTTGCAGAATTATCATAAACAATATAGAGATGTTGTATCAAAATAATACTGTTAGGTGAAGAAGAATAAAGGAGGCGCCTGTGGAATGGATTCTGGTGCTGGTGATCTGCGGAATTGTCGCCTCAATTCTGGGATCTCGCAAAGGAATGGGGACTAGCGCATTTTTCTTTGGCCTGATACTCGGTCCGCTGGGAGTTATTCTTGTGCTCCTTAGTAAGGGCAAAAGAGTAGCGTGCCCATTTTGCGACAAACTAATTTATATGGCCTCAACAGTTTGCCCCCATTGCGAGAAAGAAATTACCGGCACTAATACTGGCACTAAATGAGCCAGAATGAATCCATAAGGTAAGCTATGGATTGCACTGAATGTTTTTTACAAGATTAATCAATTTCTGAGAGACCTGGCGGTGTTCCTTAGTATCTTTTTTGATAAGTCTTTGATCTGCACAGCTAACAGAAGAGGGCAGGCTGGTTGCTACCAGCACAAAATAATTCGCATGTTGTTTATCGAACCTGTCGTATCTAAAAACCCGAGTAATGCAATCGAGGAGAACAAAAAAATTGCTACGTTACAATTGAAATCGGAGATTGCCAAGTGAAGTCTGTCGCTCCAGGTCTGCTGAATCGACTTGAAAGAATTATTTGGGAGGAACAGGTGGAGCCCAGGCCACCTTGGAGGACGCATGGATTAAGGATCGTGCGCACCATATTGATTCTCGTACAAGATCTTGTGAGCGGTCAGCTCACTCTTCGTGCAATGAGCCTAGTGTATACGACATTACTGTCGATCGTGCCGCTGCTCGCGCTGAGTTTCTCAGTATTGAAAGCATTCGGTGTTCATAACCAGATCCAGCCGATGCTACTAAATTTTCTTGAGCCGCTTGGCGAAAAGGGCGAGGAAATAACGCTCAATATCGTGCAATTCATCGAGAATATGAACGTCGGTGTGCTCGGCGCAGTTGGATTGGGGCTGCTTTTCTATACTGCGATTTCGTTAATGCAAAAGATTGAGCAGTCGCTGAATTATATTTGGCATATTCCACATCCTAGGCGCATTGGAGAGAGGGTCGTTCGCTATCTTAGTGTGCTAATGGTCGGTCCAGTTTTGGTGTTCTCGGCACTTGGCATTACTGCGACTGTGATGAACCACGAGGTGATGCAGGGCTTGCTAGCAATCGGAGTGTTGGGCGAGACTGTGCAGGTGCTTAGCCGGCTTATGCCCTACCTACTCGTAATCTCGTTTTTTACTTTCGTTTATATGTTCATTCCAAACACACGGGTACGATTCAGGTCTGCGCTGGTTGGCGGCACGATCAGTGGAATTGCTTGGCAAACCGCAGGATGGATGTTTGCGACCTTTGTAGCGGCTTCAAATAATTACGCGGCTGTCTATTCCAGTTTGGCGATTCTGATCCTTTTCATGATTTGGCTCTACTTATGCTGGTTGATCCTACTGTTTGGCGCGAGCGTTGCATTCTACGCTCAGCACCCGGAATACCTGTATTTTAGGAACGGGGGACCGCGGCTGAGCGACAGACTGAGCAATCGGATGCGCGAACGCCTTGCACTCTCAATTATGTGTTTAGTCGCGGGTAGGTTTCTTGATGGTGAACGCATGCCTTCGATATTGGAGTTTAAACGCTTACTTGGCGTGCCAATGCACGTGCTGCAGACAGTGCTTGATGCACTGGAGCGCCAGGAGCTCGTTGTACAAAACGCAGATGATCCACCGGCTTACCTACCAGCACGCGATCCCTCGTTGGTCTCGGTAACACAGGTACTCAATACCATACGCATTGCTGGAGAGGAACGTCTTCTATCACCCGAGAGATTACCGGCACCACGGCCGGTTGAGGAGGTGTTAGACCGCATGCTACAGGCAGTGGAGTCGTCCGTCGGTGATATCACACTTCGTGATTTAGCTACACAGGGCACTGAAAGTCTGATGCATAAGCCGGTAGTGATGGAAGACTGGTAATCTGCCATTTATTAATACTAATATATTGATAATAAACGTATTACTTTATGTATAAGGATCTCGGTCTTACCATTCGTCTTATCGTTCTGCTTAAGATAACAAGATAACGACACTGAATTAGTCGAGTGGGCTATAGAAATTACGGTAAAGGCAGGGAGAAGGGGGGGCAAAAGAGAGGATCGGCCTTGTATGGTACTCAGAAAGCCGGAAGGGGGGCGGGTACACCTAGTATTGGGCTTGCCTACTCCTCCCGTGTTAGAGGTACTACATAAACCTACCTTGACACTATTTGTAAAAAGCCCTTTCTATTTTGGCGGAAAAAATTTTTCCAGAAATAAAATCTGCGAATGTCCGCTTTTGGCACAAAGCAGACATTCACTAAAGCACCCGGTTTAATCCTGTCAGGTGGAAATAAAAAAGCTTACTCCTCAATTGGAATAAGCCTTCTTAGGATATGGTACGCTAGATGTGATTAGTATAAAAACCACAAATAATGGTTTCATGTTGTCATCTTAATCACCCCGCTGTTTCTAGAATTGATATTCCAAGAACGGGCTGTCGTCTTTTGTATCATCAACCTCGCGTTTAATTCGTCTTATGGTGTAATCTTCAAAATTGCGGCGTTCATTGACTTTAACCTGAGTGTCAGTCTTCGCTTCTCTCCTTTCTTGTCCCCATTCTTGTTCTCGCTCAGCTCCCAAGTTGGAGGATTTATTTTCTAATTTTTCCAGGCGGTATTTATTAAAGAATATCAGATCCCCAGCGTGTACTTGGAAAGTGATTGAGATCAGTATTGCAAGGATAAAGGTCTTCATGATGCTATCTTCTAAATCGATTGTGTAATCGTACACCTATATAGACATTTTTTCCTATGTGAAATTTCCAAAAAATATTAGTTAACCGCCCCTCTGTTCATCTGTCAATGTCCGCTTTTGGCACAAAGCAGATATTCAACCAAGTAGAAGAACATATATATGCCATATTGTGTTATGCTATTA
>JAZGCR010000162.1:0-4201 GCA_036477105.1 Nitrosomonadaceae bacterium
CCAACATTGAAAACTATTGCTAAGTTAGTTGAATGCCCGCTTTTGGCACAAAGCGGACGTTGGCGAAGAACGAGTATTGAACCAAATAGTCGACAGAATTTTTACGCCAACTTTCTCGTTATCTACAGTTGTATAACATTTTATTTTTTTGAAGTATATAAGACAGACGGGCTATACCCCACCCCCTCTTCGGTAGACTCTGTCCGATGTACCCCCCTCTCTCTTCCCGTCCTTGGCACAATGTTGAGCCGTAGCGAAAGCATTGATGTGCCATCCTTGCTCGCATCAAATCCAAACTTTAACGTGGATGGCTTTCTTGTATAGCTAGTTATGTATTGATGGGTATATTGATGGGTACAGTAAAAAAACTCCTATAAAGTAGCTTAATTACTTGTTACTTGGCGGAGAGAGCGGGATTCGAACCCGCGGTACGGTTGAAGCCATACGCACGCTTTCCAAGCGTGTACCTTAAACCACTCGGCCACCTCTCCTTGAAGGAATCCGGCAGCGCAAAATCAATCAGGGAGCAAAGGATAAACTAGAACAAACTCTATGGCAACTTTTCAAGATGTTACCAAAATGTATGTGCGTGCAGGGACTATCTTACGGAGCCTCTATATTCATGCACTCGGAAAAGGCTTCAAGTTTGCGGAATTTTAATATTATATTGCTCACGCGGGCAGCACCATTGAGCCCACTTTTTCAACTACTACTTACTAGCTAATTCGAGCCAGCTTTCCAGGCCTCGAGCGTTGATGTCGACATCCATACTCAACAGGTCACAAATTTTTTCCTGCGGCAATGTGCATCCATGAATCGTTATCCGTTGTAAAAGCAGTTCTCCAAGCTTTCTCACCAACAAAACATGTCCGTCAGATGCGTGATTGCGATTCTTCCTAGCTATTGTTACATAGGCATCAATCAAATCATGCATCACGCTGGCATGGCGAATCAAATTGCCGATACGAGAGTAATGGGTAAGAAAGGCGTACAGTGGGTCATAACTCATGAGTCGGTCTAGAGAAATATGAGCTGCAACTGGGTCAAATTGCACCGGTGTGGTGGTTGGAAAAACGAACTCCATTCCGTCCACATCGAATTCCCGATAGGAGATACCAAAAGTATCGCCGGTGAAAAATGATCGGCTTTGTTCGTCGAATATGCAGTAGTGGTGACGCGCGTGGCCTGGTGTATCAAGAAACAACAGCGATCTGCCATTCAGTTCAATGCTGAATCTGTCTGATGCCTCAATAATACGACTTGCTTCCACCGGACGAATCTCGCCGTACATGTGCCTAAACTCTGCTTCACCATAAACCGCCATAGCGCTTTCAATAAGTCTAGTAGGGTCGACCATATGACGCGCACCACGCGGGTGTACGACCAATTTCGCATTGGGAAAACGGTGCATAAATTCCCCAGCACCGCCGGCATGATCAAGATGTACGTGAGTAAGAAACACATAGGCAACACTCTCAGGTGCAAGATTTCTTTGGCATAATGTTTCTATCACTCCAGAAACGGAAAATGAGGTTCCTGTGTCCACTAATGCTACTGTGCCGCCCTCAACAATCAGGTGAATCGCTGCGAATCTTGGGCGATAATATTCTGCGTCTATAGCGCTGATGCCATGATCGTAATCGGTAATATGAGGTAAGGTCATGAGCACTACTGAAAGATAGAAAAATCCGGTGTCCGCGTGGTATCGGTGTTTGTCTGTTGGCTTATGCTGTTGATTGCTTCAACTGTTCCAGTATTGCTGGATTCTCCAGAGTAGAAACATCTTGAGTAATTTGTTCTCCCCTAGCTATAGCACGTAATAAACGACGCATAATTTTCCCAGAACGAGTTTTTGGTAGATTGTCACCAAAGCGTATCTCCTCAGGCTTTGCGATCGGGCCGATTTCTTTCGATACCCAGTTACGTAGTTCGGCGGCGATTTTCTTAGCATCATCTTCTTGAGGACACGCACCTTTCAGCACTATGAATGCTACTACTACCTCACCTTTGATCTCGTGAGGTTTACCCACCACCGCAGCTTCCGCAACTAGCGAATTAGCTACTAGTGCTGACTCGATCTCCATGGTACCCAAACGATGGCCGGAGATATTCAACACATCATCAATACGTCCCATGATCCAAAAATAACCATCCAGATCGCGGCATGCAGAATCGCCGGCTAGATAATATTTGCTTCCAAGATCCTCGGGGAAATAGGTCTTCCTGAAGCGCTCAGGGTCGCCCCAAATAGTGCGTGCTAGTGAAGGAAACGGGCGCTTGATAACCAGGAGCCCACCTTTTCCATTTTCTAATTCATGGCCAGCCTCATCCACAATGGCCGCCATAATGCCAGGTATTGGAAAAGTGCAGGAACCGGGTTTTAGTGGTACCACACCCGGTACTGGAGCAATCATGTGGCAACCTGTTTCAGTCTGCCACCAAGTATCCACAATGGGACAGCGAGACTGGCCAACTACCTTGTAATACCACATCCAGGCTTCTGGGTTGATCGGCTCACCTACAGAGCCCAGCAAGCGTAGCGAGGAAAGGTCATATTCCCTAGGCAATTCCGGGCCTAACTTAATTAGTGAGCGAATCGCCGTGGGTGCGGTGTAAAAAGTGGTAACTTTGTGATCCTGAATTATTTTCCAAAAGCGCCCCGCATCGGGATAGGTGGGAATACCCTCAAACACGATTTGAGTAGCACCCATTGCCAGCGGACCATATGCAACATAACTGTGGCCAGTAATCCAGCCTACGTCAGCAGTACACCAGAAAATGTCGGCTGGCTTATGGTCAAAAATCCACTTCATACTCACCATCGCACCCAGCAAATAACCGGCAGAAGAATGTTGTATGCCCTTGGGCTTGCCAGTGGAACCGGAGGTATAGAGAATAAACAGGGGATGTTCTGCATTAACCCATTCGGGCCTACAGTAATCAGATTTATTAATAACAAGATCGTGCCACCAGACATCGCGTGATGTATGCCACTGTATGCTTTTGCCAGTGCGTTGGTATACCACCACAGACTTGATTGAGTCGGCCCCACCCATGTCGATTGCCGTATCTACTACCGGTTTCAGGAAGATTCCTTTACCGCCACGCTTTTGTTCGTCTGCGGTAATGACAGCTACTGCAGCGGTATCGACAATACGTTCGTGCAGGCTTTTGGCCGAGAAACCACCAAACACCACCGAATGAATTGCGCCAATACGAGCGCAAGCTTGCATCGCCACCACCGCCTCAATACTCATAGGCATGTAAATAATAAGACGGTCACCCTTCTTGATGTTAAGCGATCTAAGTCCGTTGGCAAATTGACATACACGTAAATGAAGGTCGCGGTATGTAGCCTGAGTTACCTTGCCGTCGTCTGCCTCAAAAATGATGGCAATTTTGTCCGGATTGGCCTCGAGATGCCGATCGAGACAGTTGAAAGAAACATTCAATTCACCATCATCAAACCACTTAAAGAAGGGATGATTGTTTTCATCCAGCACTCGAGTGAAGGGCTTGTGCCACAGAATGTGCTCTCGTGCAAGCTTGCCCCAGAAACCCAAGTAATCTTCTTCTGCTTCCCTACAAAGTGCGTGATAGGCCTCTGCGCTCGATAAGTTGGCTTGGCTAGCAAGAGTATCGTCTGGAGCGAAAAGACGGGTTTCATGCAAAACTGATTCAATTGTTGTCACTGAATACCTCTAGAAAATTTCCCTCTTTATGATCAGGCTGATTTCTGAGAAATTGTATCATCTGAATCAGTTGAATCAAGCTTACGTTTAATTCCAGCATAGAGAAATGCTTATTAAATTTTCACTATTAAAACGATAAGTTGGAAACAATTATTACGTTTCTGCTTGCGGTTCCATCTATGCTAATAAAACTATTTTAGAAGAAGATATGCTGCTAGTAAGAATTTTAATGTTTACGAAGCATCTATTTCATTAATTATAGATTTTTGCTAATATATATAGATATATAGATATTTGTTGTGGGCTCTTTAGCCCACTTTTTGTTTCTGGCGAGGCTATGGAGCTGCATGAGTTGCTGGGATCAACCCTAACTGGCATGGGGTATGAACTAGTTGAAGTAGAACGATCCGCACGCGGGAAGTTGTTGAGAATATTCATTGACAAGCCCAGCGGTGTTAGTGTTGATGACTGTGTTGCCGTAAGTCATCATTTGAGCCGATTGTTTACGG
>JAZGCR010000163.1:0-3578 GCA_036477105.1 Nitrosomonadaceae bacterium
CCTGCGAGACCCGTCGATCAACGCGTTCGCGTTGCCAGGAGGTTTCATGGGTTTTAATAGTGGACTCATTCTTACAGCACAGAGTGAGTCGGAGTTGGCAGGTGTGATGGCACATGAAATCTCACACGTTACGCAAAAGCACCTTGCCCGCATGATTTCAGAGCAGAAATACAGTATGTTGACCTCTTTGGCATCAATGGCACTAGCGATTCTAGCCGCACGCGCAAATCCACAAGCAGGACAGGCTGTTATGGCTACTACCCAAGCCGCTATAGCCCAGTCACAATTGAATTTCACTCGTGAACATGAAAAAGAGGCCGACCGCATTGGTTTGAATGTGCTGGTTAATGCTGGATTTGATCCTGGTGGCATGTCGACTTTTTTCGGGCGTCTACAAAGAGCTGGAAGATTTCAAGGAAATGGTGCGCCTTCTTATTTGCGCACTCACCCACTTACTTATGAGCGTATAGCTGACATCGATAATCGTATTCAGAATTTGTCTTACAGGCAGGTTCCCGACAGTATTGAATTCCAGTTGGTTCGCGCCAAGCTACGTGCGTACGATGGGAGAACGAGAGATGCAGTAAAATATTTTGATTCCAATTTGCAAGAGAGGCGTTACAGCAACGAGACAGTAGAACGCTATGGATTAATCAGCGCTTTGTTACGAGAAGGAAATCATGCGCGTGCGGATAAAGAGCTGACCCTACTATATGAATCCCCTCATTTTGACGCTATGAGTAAAATGAAAGAGAATCATCGCCTTGGGGAGACTATCCGAGTTGAACGTAAAGCATTACACTCTAATGCTATGATTGAAACACTTGCAGCTCGTGTTAAATTCTCTATCGGACAATATGCCGAAGCTCTTGGCATTTATAAAATTGCGTTACGAATTTATCCGCAACATCGGGCGCTAGTCTACGATTATGCCACCGCGCTATTGCATAATGGTTACAAAGATGAGGCGCTTAAATTTACAAACCATCAGTTGCAATTCACACCAAACGACGTACGCCTTTACAAATTGCAAGCACAAAGTTATGAGGCAATTGGAAATAATATGTTACAACACCGTGCACAGGCAGAAGCTTATATCCGTCAGGGAAATCTCCCTGCAGCCATTGATCAATTGGAAACTGCATTAAGAAGTAAAGACGGCGATTTCTACCAGACATCCGGCGTTGAAGCACGTCTTAAAGAGCTTCAACATTGGTCGTCACAAGTTGAAAATTAAGTCTGAAGACTTATACATCACTACCTAAGTTAAGTAAGGAAATGGCGGTAGCAAATAGCTTGTATAGATTAGCTTTGCGCAGTAGTAAGATTTATTAAGCTTTTATATTCAGGTAACACTATCGTCGACGCTGTGTGCTTATTGCTCCAGTATTGCTGTTAGCCTGTGGTAACGGTTATCCAGAGCATCTGGGTAGTAAGTCAAGAGCTAATATGATAGCTGTTATCACTCTCGACGTGGTTAGTTTAGTATTTGTTTTGCTTTGACGGCAGGCATATTTTTTTGTTTTTATCCAACTAGAAAAGTGGCAGTTTTAGAGCCTATTGAAGTACCCTGATATGAATGAAGAGTTAATAGAAAGTACTGCTAATAGCAACACTTCCCCATCACTTGCGGCACGTATAAGCCTTTCTTTAATAGGATCAATGGCTGTGTTGCCTTTTTTACAGTATCATCATGCGCGCCCGATACCAGCATTCTACACTGAATATATTGCATTTTTTCTGGGAATGGCGGCATTGACATTGTTTCTTGCTGGGCGTTATTGGCGAAACATTGAGCTACCGTGGATAGTCTTCGCGCCGCTGGGGTTGTTTGCTGTAATGTTGTTGCAGATGAACCTAGGTATGCCTGTATATTATGAAATGCAAATCATCGCACTACTTTATTTGTTATGGGCAGCGCTGTTGGTAATATTGGGTGCGGTACTACGGAAAGAATTTGGATTAACAGTTATTAGCGTTGTACTCGCCTGGTTTTTTTTGGTAGGCGGGGAGTTAAGTGCCGGGGTCGGTATACTACAACATTTTAATATTCATTCATTTTTGGATGACTTTATCGCTGCTAAAAATTTTGCTGCTGTATACGGAAATATCGGCCAGACTAATCATTTTGCCACTTACATTAGTCTCGCGTTAGCCTCGCTGATTTTTCTTTTCGCTGCTGCTAGGCTACCCATCTGGATTGTTATACTACTTGCTTTGCCACTTTTATTCGTTCTGTCTTTAAGTGGTTCACGAAGTTCAGGATTATATCTGTTCGCAGTACTTGTGTTTTCGTTATTACTCTACTGGCGTGGAACAGTTTGCACGGAAGGATATGTGGCAAAACGTAGGTTGGTTATAGCATCATTTCTTCTGATTGTAGGTTTTGTATTGATGCAGTGGCTGGTTCAAACGCCATTATTAGTTGTGTCAACGGGGTCAATAACTGCGGTTGATCGGATATTTGACCAAGCTTACGGCACCTCCATTCGTTTTCATTTATGGCAAGAAGCTTGGCATATGTTTTTACAGGCGCCGATCTTGGGGATAGGTGCAGGGCAATTCGCTTGGTATCATTTTCACTTGTCAGCGGTATTTCAGAACCCAGAAATTTTTGGAATTTACAACAACGCACACAACTTAATTTTGCATCTGTTGGCTGAAACTGGTTTGGCTGGAACGTTACCAGTAGTTGGCGGCATTGCAGTCTGGTTGCTTGGGTTGTATAGCGTGAGGCGACAATCACTTGATCTTGCATTATGGTGGTTGCTAGCGTTGGTTGGGATTATAGGCATTCACAGTCTGCACGAATTTCCATTGTGGTATGGGCATTATCTTGGGCCGGCTGCGTTTTTACTTGGAGCGGGCGAGACCCGTTTCATTTCGATGCAACTTCCCCACATAGGAAAATTGGTAACTCTATTGGTATTGGTTTTAGGCTGGGGGGTAATGGTGATGGTGGAACAAGATTATCGCCAGATTGAATCAATTATGCCTACCCAAGATAACCAAAACAGATCGCTGGATGATTCCAGTAGTAGGGTCTTACAAGCGCTACATCAAAAAACCCTACTATCACCTTACGTTGATTATGCGCTATCGAGCACAATGGAATTAAATCAAGAAAAGCTTGACCTTAAACTAAAAGTTAACCAACGAGTAATGAGATTTAATCCGAGTGGCCCGGTTACATATAAGCAGGCAGTTCTACTGGCGCTGAGCGGCGAACATGAGGCAGCAATAGAGCAGGCAGAGCGTGCTGCTTCAGCTTATCCAAATGAACTTGGAAAATTTGCTGATTCACTAGTGTTGCTAAAAATTGAAAACCCAAAGGCTTTGGAACGCTTGGAAGATTGGGTGAATAGGAAAATTAAAGCAAAAGAGAAATGAAATATTCACTTGTAGGATCAATCTCGCCCGCTGTGGTGCAACGCCGTGTTTAGGTTTTGACCATCTCTACCAAATAAAACCCCCGCCCGCATATTCGCGGGCGGGGGTTTTAACCTAGTCACTCGATAACGTGAATTAGGTGTTGTTACTTACAGGCTGCAGGGCGGTATTTTGGAAGTGTGGTACCT
>JAZGCR010000164.1:0-10227 GCA_036477105.1 Nitrosomonadaceae bacterium
TGGTACTAACATCATCAAATTTTTCTACCTTCGCATCTCCTAAATAAATGGCTTCGTAACCCAGAACCTCGCCATTATCATAACCTGTCTGGCCCAGAAACTCTGTCAGAGCCGTTTCAGGATCAGGGTCTATTAGAGCCTTTCCAGGACGAAAAATTTGCCACGATGAGCCTTTATCTTTTGGCATATCTTTGGCATAAACGAGATCGCCTTTGCTCAATATCACGCGGTTGTCACTAATTCCTAGTACTAATGGTGCATTTTCGAGACCGTTCTTATCGATCACCAAAGGCTGACTCAAGAAAGGCTCGATTGCCGCAACTGGAATGCTTGGGATAGCACCGAGATCGGACTTCTCCACTCGCACAAGAGGAGACAATCTTTCCACTAGAGGAGACGATCTTTCCACTATGGTCTCCCTGACTAACCGCAGCCTGCTTCCGTCTGGGGTTTTCTCTAGTACGATAAGATCCCCGGGATATATCTTGTGAGGATTTTTTATTTGTTTCTGATTTAACCCCCAGATTTCCGGCCAGCGCCAAGGATCTTTTAGAAAACGTGAAGCAAGGCCCCAAAGTGTATCGCCAGGAACAACAACGTAACGATCAGGCATATTACTCTGAAACTCAATGCTGGCAGCATTGACCGATGGACCATAAAGCAAACCTACGAACAAAATCACGGATATAATAGAATTATGCATGAAAACCCTCAGTCACTGAAAAAGCCCGGTTTTTTGGGCGCATTAATATAAAATGATACTTGGGTTAACTATCGGCAATATATATAAAATAAATAGGTTAATATGGTTTAAATTCTGCATTTAGTTCATTAAATATACAAGCTTAAATAAGCACGCTTTTATGGCTCTACTGAAGATATTGCAATACCCGGATGAACGGCTACATACAGTGGCAACTAAAGTGTCAGAAGTCACTGATGAAATTCGTACTTTGGTACAAAGTATGGCAGAAACAATGTACGCTGCTCCTGGAATCGGCTTAGCAGCGACACAGGTAGATGTGCACCAATGTGTAATTATAATTGACATATCCGACACCCATGACCGGTTGCATGTATTAATCAACCCAGAAATCACCGCCGCTAGTGGTGAGTCTGACTGTGAAGAGGGCTGTTTGTCAGTACCAGGAATATTTGAGAAAATACGGCGCGCTGAGCGTGTTACAGTTAAAGCACTGAATATTAATGGAAATCCTTTTATACTCGAGGCTGATGGATTGCTGGCAGTATGCATTCAACATGAAATGGACCATTTAATAGGAAAAGTATTCGTTGAATACCTATCACGGCTAAAACAAATGCGCCTTCGAGCAAAATTAAAAAAACAACAACGAAGCGTGATGTGACTGATAATCTTTGTTTACGGATATACCCCATGGGCAATTGAATTATTTAAGTGATGATACATGTTTATTCACGGCTTATGGAGGTGTCAAGCGTAAATCAAAACGCCTAACGATATCTAAATTGGCTAAACATGAAAATCATTTTTGCCGGTACACCGACGTTTGCTGCTCATGCACTTGAAACACTAATAGATGCAGGGCATGAGATTGCACTTGTACTGACCCAGCCTGACCGTCCTGCTGGACGCGGCATGAAACTAAATGCTAGTGCGGTTAAATTGCTGGCCCAAGAGCACGAGCTTGCTTTATTGCAACCACACTCGCTCAAACAACCTGGGATACATGCGCAGCTGGCAACAATCGGTGTAGATGTAATGGTAGTTGCGGCTTATGGGCTAATTTTGCCTGCAACAGTTTTGAGCATCCCTCGTCTCGGATGCCTCAACATCCATGCTTCGTTGTTGCCACACTGGCGGGGGGCTGCACCAATTCAGCGAGCAATCTTAGCCGGCGAACGGGAAACTGGCATTACCATCATGCAAATGGATCAAGGTCTCGACACTGGTGCCATACTAATGCAGCAAAGTATCCCTATCGTACATAATGACACCACTAAGACTCTGTACGACAAACTTGCCATACTGGGAGCACATTGCATCGTAGAAGCATTAAAGCTCTTATCAGTTGGAAAACTCATTGCAACCCCACAAAATGAGACGGACGCAAGCTACGCACCAAAACTGAAAAAAAAGGAAGCGGAAATCGACTGGCGGTTGAGCGCAGAAAGAATCAGTCGTTCCGTACGAGCATTCAATCCCCATCCTGGCACACACTCTGAAGTACATGGACTTCCTCTGAAAATATTGCAAACGAGAGCAACCAATAACACCACAGGCTACCCAGGTGAAATTCTTTCGACAGGGCAAGAAGGCATAGTAGTAGCATGCGGCAATGGTACGCTGGTGCTGGAAGTCGTACAAAAGCCTGGCGGAAAAAAACTGAGTGTAGCGGAATTTCTTGCAGGACATTCATTACAACCTGGTGACCGCTTTAC
The DNA here is from genome assembly GCA_036477105.1 of Nitrosomonadaceae bacterium. Classification (GTDB taxonomy): domain Bacteria; phylum Pseudomonadota; class Gammaproteobacteria; order Burkholderiales; family Nitrosomonadaceae; genus BJGV01. The sequence goes on from JAZGCR010000164.1 coordinate 2,422, forward strand.
AGTACCAGAATGATTAAAACTCAGCGCATAGCCGCTTATGCAGTGGGCAAGGTACTAGCGGGCGCGAGCCTGACTGTCGTATTGCAGGAATCATGGCGCACCCACTCCACTCTTTCCGACCAACAACGCGGAGCTATTCAGGATATCAGCTACGGTGTGCTGCGCTTCTACGGGCAACTTGATGCATTGCTTGGACTGTTACTGAACAAACCACTGTGGGACCAAGATCTGCGCTGTTTATTGCTGGTGAGCTTGTATCAGCTGCAATACAGCAGAACTTCTTCTTATGCGGTGGTTGATCACGCCGTGTCTGCATCCTTGAACCTAAACTGTGGTAGGAGTGTACAGGGATTAATTAATGCAGTATTGCGTGGTTTCATACGTCAGCGTGAAACTCTTCTTAAAACGACTGCTGAAAACGAAGTGGGACGATATTCCCACCCACAGTGGTGGATAGACAAACTCCGTGTGCAATATCCCCAAAACTATAAGGCAGTGCTAGAAATAAATAATCAGCGCCCATTAATGACGCTGCGGGTCAATCAACACAAAATCGGAGTGTTGGAATATCAAGAACAGCTAAATAAGAACGGTATGAGCGCACAGATAATATGGGATAACGCACTCGGGCTTGCACAACCAGTAACTGTGGAGAAGCTACCCGGATTTTCCCAAGGACTGGTTTCGATCCAGGATGCGGGTGCGCAATTAGCTGCACCGTTTTTGGACATACACGACGGAATGCATATACTGGATGCTTGTGCCGCTCCTGGTGGTAAAAGTGGACATCTCCTGGAGTTGGCGGATGTGGAATTAACCGCACTTGACAATGACCCTACACGACTTGCCCTGGTGACACAAAATCTTGCACGCCTGGTATTCAAAAGATATCACATTGTCTGCGGTGATGCGGCAAACCCGTCAGAGTGGTGGGATGGCAAGCTGTTTGATCGAATTTTAGCTGACGTACCATGCTCTGCTTCAGGAGTGGCGCGCCGTCATCCTGATATCAAATGGCTACGGCGCGAGAGTGACCTTACCCGATTTATCTCGATTCAGCAGAAAATTCTCAATGCTTTATGGCAGATGCTAGCTAGAGATGGTAAATTGCTCTACGTTACCTGCTCTGTATTTGTTGAGGAAAATAAGCTGCAGGTGGAAAAATTTTTGCGTCATCATTCAGATGCCCTTACTTTACCCCTACCTAAGGTAGAAGTACTTGACGGACAACTGTTGCCGGATTCTCAGCATGATGGTTTCTTTTATACCCTGTTGCACAAAGCCTGACCCCATTGCGCGACTGTTACGCTCGGTCGCAACAATGTTGCTGACTGCGGTGCTATTGTTAGCCTTCACTGCTCATGCAAAAGGCATACAGATAAAATTTGCTGAGCTAGATGCAGTCGACGAAGGCTATCAGCTCAACGCTGATTTTGAGATAGAGTTGAACCCCACTTTGGAGCAAGCGCTTAAAAAAGGCATCGTACTGTACTTTGTAACCGATTTTAGACTAGTAAGTCCACGCTGGTACTGGCTGGATAAAAAAATTGCCCGGAGAAAACAGCGAGATGCATTAAGTTATTACGCTCTAACACGCCAATACCAGTTAAGTCACGGATCATCATTATTGCAAAAGCAAAGCTTCAGCACTTTAAAGGAGGCGCTACGAGTCTTGAGCCGGGTGCGCAATCGTCCTATCTACGTGTTTTCTGAGCTGCAACAAGGTATAGAATACATTGCAAAGTTGCATATGCGGCTCGATCTATCGAGGCTGCCAAAACCGTTCCAGGTAGAAGCCCTTGGTTCCAAAGAGTGGAACTTAAGATCCAATATGCTGCGATGGAGCATAAAGCTCCCATTGCAGAAGCCTCGTCATGAGGATAAACCGTGAAATATATCATTATTATTGGCGCTGGTTTAAGTGCAGTGTTGCTGTTTTTGCTAGCGATTGCAGGAGATGATACTGATTTTTTTGAACGAAAATATCAACTTCTAATTCAACTCAATGTTGGCTTTGTGTTGTTTCTTATGGCAGTGGTAGGATATCTGCTGTGGAGACTCAGGCGAAGGCTTAAAACAGGAGTATTTGGCTCCAGACTGGCGTTACGCCTGTTGCTGATCTTTTCTCTGATGGCAGTTATTCCAGGTGTATTGGTGTACAGCGCATCAGTACAATTCCTCGGGAAAAGTATCGAATCTTGGTTTGACGTCAAGGTAGACCAAGCACTAGATGGAGGTTTAAGCCTTGGGCGCACCATGTTAGACAACCTATTGGAAGAATTGCGGAAGAAAGCTCAAACCACCGCCCTCACTCTATCCGGACAATCCGCTGTGCCGCTGCCGGAGCTAAGCCAATTGCTAGAGCAATCACAGGTGCAAGAAGCCACACTATTTAATAAGGATGGCAAGGTAATCGCGTTTTCTGATACTGATGGTTTGGAACTTCCAGAAATGCCAAGTACAGCGGTGATGCGCCAAGTAAGAATGCAGAAGGCTTACAGCGCCGTCGAGTTCATTCCAGGAAAAGGCTTATATTTACGGGTGGTTGAACCGGTTCCTGTTAATGTTCTGAGTTTAGAGGGAGACATTCGCATCTTGCAATTGTTGCAGCCAGTACCGAAGCAACTGGCAGAAGACGCAGAAATAGTTCAAGCGGTATATCGTGATTATGAGGAATTGTCGCTGTCTCGCCAGGGACTGAAGAGACTCTATGGGGTGACTTTAACACTGGTGTTGCTGCTCTCACTTTTTTCTGCGCTGGCTGCAGCGTTCCTTATCAGTGAACGGCTAAGCGCACCACTAGGTATGCTGGCAGAAGGCACTCGTGCAGTAGCTCAGGGCGACTTTAGTAGGCGCCATCCGGTACAAAGTCGAGATGAATTGGGAGTGCTGACTGAATCATTCAACCTCATGACCCAGCAACTGGAGGAAGCTCGTACGGCGGCGCAACATAATCAACATGAGGTAGAAAGTGCTAGGGCCTACCTGGAGAGTATCCTAGCTAATCTTTCATCTGGCGTCCTAGTATTCGATGAAAGCTTACGCATGCGTACCGCAAATCTTAGCGCGGAATATATTCTGAAGGTTTCATTGGCTAGCCTCGAAGGGTTAACAATGGAGGAATGCACTAAGCAAGAACCTCAGCTTCTTGCCTTAGAAACTGGAATACGGGAAGGATTCCAGTCTGGAAAAACTGGCGAGTGGCAATGTCAAGTGGAACGTACTGGCGATGATGGTATCAGCCAAGTGTTGCTGTTACGTGGAACACGTCTTCCGCATGTCTCAGGAGGGGGCGCTGTCGTGGTATTTGACGACATTACTAATTTACTACAGGCACAGCGTACTGCCGCGTGGGGCGAAGTAGCACGACGCCTAGCCCATGAAATTAAGAACCCACTAACACCAATACAACTTTCTGCTGAACGCGTACAGCAAAAACTTGCTGAAAAACTAGGCCCGCAGGAGGCAGAAATTTTGAAGCGGTCTACTGAAACCATCGTCAATCAAGTGGAAGCACTGAAGACAATGGTTGATGAGTTTAGCGAATATGCGCGCGCGCCAGAACTAGAATTACGCCTATTGGATCTCAACAAGCTAATACAGGAAGTACTAGAATTATATGAGACAGAAGGCCCAGCAGAAGGTGGAGAACTACGCTCACATATACACTTGGCTTTAACCCCCGATTTGCCACCTGTGAGAGGAGACTCTGCTAGGTTGCGCCAGGTAATTCACAATCTTCTGCAAAATGCTCAAGATACGCTGGCTGATATTGCGGAACCTGTCATCACCGTGAGTACGGAAATGGTACAGGATGGAGTACGCTTTAGCCTGAGCGACAATGGCAGGGGTTTCCCCGATCACGTCAGAACGCACGCGTTTGAACCCTACGTTACCACCAAGCTCAAAGGCACGGGACTCGGGCTGCCCATCGTAAAAAAGATTGTGGAAGAACACCATGGCATGATTCAAATTGAAAATATCTTTCCCCACGGGGCCCATATTTCCATTACCCTACCAATTGCCTCCGAGGACCATTCAACTATTAACCATGAGATCGCATAATCATACCCAGCTATGCATGAACAACAAGATAGTTCACAACATATAGTGGAGGAGTAAATTCTGTAATTATGACCAACAATACAATACTCGTCGTCGATGATGAAATCGGCATACGTGAACTGCTATCTGAAATCTTACGTGACGAGGGTTACCATGTGACACTAGCAGAAAATGCAGAACGGGCACGTAACTGGCGAAACCAAATGCGTCCCGATCTGGTACTACTGGATATCTGGATGCCAGATACCGACGGTGTTACTCTGTTGAAAGAGTGGGCAAGTAACGGGCTGCTTACCATGCCTGTAGTAGTAATGTCGGGACACGGCACCATAGCGACCGCAGTTGAGGCAACACGTATTGGTGCATTCGGCTATCTAGAAAAACCAGTACCATTACTAAAGTTATTAAGTACGGTGGCACACGCATTACGCGGGAGCCAAAGCAAACCTTCCTCTACCCTTTCGCTTTTTAGTTTGGGCAAGGGGCCGTTGATCGCGGACCTAAAAAAGAGACTGGAACAGATCGCCAACCTGAAAACACCACTACTCCTCACTGGCGAGCAAGGAGCAGGGGCGGAACTATGCGCACGCTTCCTTCATCGCCCCAACACACCCTGGATAGAGCCGGATACGATCACATCTCTAACGGATACTCCATTTGATTTACTTGAACAGGCAAGAGATGGACTGTTGTTTCTTAAAGAAATCGGCAACTTAAGCAGGCTAGAACAAAAGGGCTTACTGCAACTGTTGGGCGAACTTAATAAGTACAACGTGCGGCTTGTTTGTGGTACATCCATGCCGCTGGCAGAGCGAACGGCACAAGGCGATTATGATTCTAAATTATATGAAACTTTAAGCGGCCTTTGTATCAATGTCCCTACATTAAGGGCACACCGAGAAGATGTTCCCGAGCTTGCCAACCAGATCCTCTTACACTGTGTTGAATCAGGTGATGCATCGCTGCAACAGTTCAACACTGCCGCACTTAATGCTTTGCGCAACTACGACTGGCCTGGGAATCTCATGCAACTCAGAGGCATGGTACGTTCTCTAGCACTAACCTGCACTGGAGAAGAAATTTCAGCTGATGACGTGAAGCGGGTATTGGCAGCTCCAGCGCCGGTGCAATCTGATCCGAGTATCCCGCTTAACATCCCTTTGCGTGAAGCTCGTGATTTGTTTGAAAAATCTTATTTTGAGCAACTCATAGATCATGAAAGCGGCAATATGACTCGAGTGGCGGAACGAGCAGGGCTGGAGCGCACGCATCTTTATCGCAAACTAAAACTTTTGGGCATCAGGCTACGAAGCCACTGATACCGAATAAAAATACCCTAAAGCTCTACGCAGTTGTCTGGCTTCGTTTCTTAAGAGATAATATTACCATTATCCAATAACATCGTCACTCTGTTTGCATGGGCGTGTTGTTCGTTGTTTTTTATTTCTTTAGTTACTTATTCAGCAAGGGAGTTTGTGTCCATGGGAACATTTAAAGATTTTGCCCCTCCAGTGTTTAAAAACTTAACCAGTGCTGTTCGTGCGCTGGCGATGGACGCTGTGCAAAAAGCCAATTCTGGTCATCCCGGCATGCCCATGGGTATGGCTGAAATCGCCGAAGTACTTTGGATTCACCATCTGCGACATAATCCAGCCAACCCCAATTGGCCTGATCGCGACCGTTTTGTGCTGTCCAATGGACATGGTTCAATGTTGATTTATGCTCTGTTACATCTCACTGGTTATGACTTGCCAATAGAAGAGATCAAACGCTTTCGTCAGCTTCATTCCAAAACTCCAGGTCACCCTGAATATGGCTACACACCTGGTGTGGAAACCACCACCGGTCCTTTAGGGCAGGGCCTCACTAATGCAGTAGGCATGGCTTTGGCGGAAAAAATTCTTGCTGCCGAATTCAATCGTCCCGGTTTTGATATTGTTAATCATTACAGCTACGCGTTCCTTGGTGATGGTTGCTTAATGGAAGGAATTTCCCATGAGGCCTGTTCATTGGCAGGAACCTTGGGACTAGGCAAGCTAATCTGTTTTTACGACGACAATGGTATTTCCATAGATGGTCATGTGGAAGGCTGGTTTAGTGACGATACGCCTAAGCGTTTTGAAGCTTATGGCTGGCACGTGGAGCCTAACGTCAACGGTCACGACCCAGTAGCAATCGAGACAGCTATTGAAGCAGCCAAGCAGGCCAGCGGAAAACCTTCAATGATTTGCTGCAAGACAGTAATCGGCATGGGTTCTCCCAACAAAGCTGGCACCCACGCGGTCCACGGCGCGGCGCTGGGAGATGCGGAAGTCGCTGCTTCTCGCCCACACATTGGCTGGAACCATTTGCCGTTTGAGATACCCAAGAAAATCTACGACATGTGGGATAACCGCGCCAAAGGTAAGAAGCTAGAAGCAGAATGGATTCAGAGGCTTGATGAGTATACCAAGAAGTATCCAAGTGAAGCCGCTGAGTTCAAACGCCGCATGGCAGGAGAGCTACCTGCCAAATGGCACGAACATGTAGAAAAATTTATTAACCACGTCAATGAAAAAGAAGAAACCATTGCTAGTCGCAAAGCTTCACAAAATGCCATTGAGGGTTTGGCTTCAATTTTGCCAGAACTAGTCGGCGGTTCTGCTGATCTAACAGGATCAAATCTTACCTTGTGGTCTGGTTCTAAAAACGTCAGTCGAGAAACTGGTGGCAACTATATTTATTATGGCGTGCGTGAGTTTGGCATGAGTGCCATAATGAACGGATTATCGCTGCATGGCGGCATCATCCCCTACGGCGCCACATTCCTAATGTTCTCGGAATACTCTCGTAACGCTTTGCGTATGGCAGCCTTGATGAAGATCCGCAACCTGTTCGTGTTTACGCACGACTCTATTGGCCTAGGCGAAGACGGCCCGACGCATCAACCGGTAGAACAAACTGCGACACTGCGCTACATTCCTAACATGGACGTATGGCGACCCTGCGATTCGGTCGAGTCGACTGTAGCTTGGGCACGTGCGATTGAGCGGAAGGATGGTCCTTCAATCCTCATATTCAGCCGCCAGACTCTACCATTCCAAAAACGGGATGCCACTGTAATTAAATTGATCGACAAAGGCGGTTATATTCTATCAGAGGCAGTAGATGGCAAACCACGAGCAATCATTATCGCCACTGGTTCGGAAATTGGACTAGCGATGAACGCACAAACGGCGTTGGCCGAAACAGGCATCCAGGTCCGGGTGGTTTCAATGCCATGCACCAGTCTATTCGACCGTCAGGACGTAGCCTACAAGGACAGTGTACTACTGAAGGGTGTAAAGCGCGTTGCAGTGGAAGCAGGCATCACTGATTACTGGCACAAATATATAGGACTTGAAGGTGCAGTGGTGGGCATGACCACTTTTGGAGAATCTGCCCCTGCTGGCGATCTGTTTAAACACTTTGGTTTCACTGTGGAAAATGTTGTGAAGACAGTAAAAAGCGTAATCTAGTCAATTGAAACAGTGGAACAAAAATTTTGTACCACTGTTTCAATTTTTTCATTCAAAGGGTTTTCAACATGACAATTAAAGTCGGTATCAATGGGTTTGGTCGCATTGGACGTATGGCACTTCGTGCTGCAGTACAAGATTTTAAAGACATCGATGTCGTGGCCATCAACGATCTGCTTGCACCTGATTATTTAGCTTACATGCTAACGCACGACTCCGTACATGGTCGCTTCAAAGGCGACGT
>JAZGCR010000165.1:0-6047 GCA_036477105.1 Nitrosomonadaceae bacterium
AATTAAATCATTCCACGCTTTATCTTGATTTTCTGGCAGGTAATCAGAGCTATGATTGCACCCCATGGGGCAACCCGACACGTAACGTGTTTGGCTGGCAGAAACCCTGTTATTTGTTGTCAGACGAAGGCTACGCATCCAGCTTCCAAGAACTTCTGGATGAGACACCTTGGGAGAAATATGGAAATACTAACAATCCAAAATGCGTGCAATGTATGGCCCACTGTGGTTATGAAGCAACTGCGGTTGAAGATATGTTGCAACATCCTCTGAAAGGGTTGCTTACATCTATCCGAGGTCCAAAGACTGCGGGAGCAATGGTTGCCGAACCTGTACCTAAATGGATAACCGAGGAACTGGAAGAGCGAAATAAACTTTCTGGGATTCCTATCACGGTTACACGGTAGTGCTTGTTGCCTAACAAGCATTTAATTGAGCCTTTACTTGCCTACCATGACAGTAGAGATTTGTCCGATTGCTTGATTGTTGTAACTCCGACTCAAATCTACTGCAACAAACGAAACCCTTAATTTTCTATACAACGTGATCGAGGTTTCTACGCGAGACCCACGTTTGGATGCTCCATCGTGGCGATGTTTAAGTACGAAGAAAATCTAGTCAATTCTAGCCCGGCGCATTGATTAGCTACCATAGGTGTGTATTCTGCCCTTGCTAGCAACATTCGTTACCTCAATCTTGTAGTCAATCCATGTAAGAGAGTTGCGCGCACCGTCTACCATCCACTGCTTGTCATCCTTACTTTATACTTGGATATAATACGAATTCTGCACTACGCTATCGCTTCGAAGTGCACTTGTTGAAAGGATCGCCGACATGAGAATTTTGCTCGAAATTAAATTAATATTTCATCTTCTAATAATGGCAGCGATGCTGTTGTACTTACCAGCATCTTGGGCCCAGAAACCGGACACCACTAGTCCGGTGCAGACTGTAAACAGTCTGCACGCGACTCTGCTCAAGGGAATGCGAGAGGGAGACAAAATAGGATTTCAAGGTCGCTTTAAATTACTAGCCCCCGTAATTAATCGTACCCACGACCTCGGTTTCATTGCACATACTATTCTAGGAAAGCTTTGGACTAAACTAGACCGCGAGCAACAACATATCTTTATTGGGACCTTTCATAAGCTCAGCATTAGCACCTACGCGGGATGGTTCAAAAACTATGAGGGTGAGCGTTTTGAATTTATAGAGAAAAAAACTATACCTCGAAATCAGATACTGGTGCGCAGTCGATTGATCAAGGCCAATGGCGATACTGTAAGTTTGGACTACATCCTGCGCCAGGGAAAAGAGGGATGGCACATCATCAACATTTTGGCTGATGGTGTCAGTGACCTTGCACTGAAACGTGTCGAGTACCGTTCTATTCTTAGGCAGAAGGGCTTCCCAGTCTTCATCGATATGCTCAAGGAAAAGATTGCTCTGGCCGAGAAAAACTAAGGATTAACTGTTTCAATTTACTTCCTGAAGGACGACCCACGATAGTGGAAGCCTCGCAAGGACATATCTATAGCGCTTTTGCGCGTTGGACTACTGCCTCTTATCTTTACGCTCCATGGATTCTTCTTGCGGCGTTGCTAACTGTTGTGACATGTACCGTGTATATTTCACGTAATCTGGGCATGAATACTGATACCACGGATATGCTCTCTGAACACCTGCCGTTTCGTGTCAATACAAAGCACTACAACAAAACGTTCCCCCAAGAAATGGAAAACTTGTTACTGGTACTAGATGCACCTACACCCGAGCAAGCTTATGCCACCGCTGATCTTCTTGTTGCTCGCTTGAAAGAAGATCCTACAAATTTTCAAGATGTTTACGCTCCAAACGTGGATGCTTTTTTCGTGCGCAACAGTCTGCTCTACGAAAATATTCCTGAATTGGAAAGAATTGCTGATCACATGGCAAACGCACAGCCGCTGATCGCTCATATTGCTCGGGATCCAACGTTGCATACCTTTGCTTCTGTGCTCACTGGTGCAATAGAGGAATTGCATAAGGGGCGCATCTTGGAACTAGGGCCTTTACTAAATAGCTTGAGTGCGACTCTGAATGCTCGGCTTGCAGGCGTACCGCGAATTCTTTCATGGCAAACTCTATTTCGTGGTGAGCCACAGAAAATTAGGTACCAAGAATTTGTTATGGTGAAACCAAGGCAGGATTTCACCCAGTTATTCCCGGCAGAACAATCCATTTCGGCACTACATGTTGCAGCAACGGATATCAGCTTAACGAATGATAGTCCAGTACAAATGCGCATTACCGGTGAAGTGGCTTTAGCTGATGAGGAGCTCAACAGCTCGCTACGCGGCATGGAGTATGCTGGAACAATCACGTTCGTGATGGTAGTGATAGTGCTCTTTCTTGCAATGCGTACTATTAGGCTGGTGCTCGCCGTGTTGCTGTGCCTGACGATAGGTCTGATTCTTACCGCAGCCTTCGCCACCGCTGCCATCGGTCACTTGAACATTATCTCCATCGCTTTTGCGGTGTTATACATAGGTCTTGGCGCAGATTTCGCCATCCACTTTCTGCTGCGACATCGCGAGGTACTAGAAAGAGGCCTACCAGCAAGAGGAGCTATGTACGAAGCTGGCGGCGTGACCGGAGGTGCACTAATGGCGTGTGCCATTACGAACGCTATTGGTTTCTATGCTTTCATCCCTACCGATTACAGTGGGGTGGCGGAGTTGGGAGTGATCTCTGGTACCGGGATGCTGATTAGTCTGTTGGTTACCCTTACTATAGGTCCCGCTCTGCTACGTTACATACCAAAACGGCCTGAAACAAAATCTGGCACAAAGGTTTCACTAAGCAGAGTACTTGAAATATCATTTAAGTGGCATAAATTGACGTATGTAACTATTTTTGTTGGATTACTTGCTGCAGTAACACTGTTGCCCCAGTTAAGATTTGACTATAACTTATTGAACATGCAAGACCCAAATGGAAAAGCCGTGAAGACCTTTAGGGAACTACTCGCTGAAGTTGAAAATTCGCCCTGGCATGCAGATGTGCTGGTTAACAATCGTGAGGAAACAGATCGCTTGGTGCAGAGTCTGACCGAACTTTCAGAAGTGAAAAAAGTAGTAACAATCTCTGATTTTGTACCAGTAGAACAGGAGAAAAAACTCTCACTCATTGCGGAGATGGCACTCACAACAGGACCGATTATGCTATCAACGCCTTCGTCAGTGAAAAGCGAACAGGTATCGATAAAACAAAGAAAAGCGTTGGACAAGCTAAGTATCACACTGGATCGATTCATTGCTGAACGGCCTGATCACCCAGTGTTGGTGTCCGCGCGCACTCTAAGAAACTCGCTTGCCACACTGTTCGATCATCTCAACAAAGAGAACATTAAAGATAGGAACAAGTTGTTACATTCAGTAGAAGAGGATTTACTCGTCACTTTACCTACATCTCTGCGACGCCTGCAGACTGCTATCGAAGCTTCCACTCCGTTTAGCGAGCAGGACCTTCCAACTTCGTTGAGTAGCCGCTGGCACAGTCAATCAGGAGAATACAGGGTTGCAGTCTACCCAGCAGAGGATATCAACGATAACGAGGCATTGCGACGTTTCGTACGGGCAGTGCAACAAGTGGCACCTCAAGCTACAGGGGCTCCGATGGTGAGTCTGGAAGCGGGCGAAGCCGTAGTACAAGCCTTCGTACAAGCTTTCTCGCTAGCGTTAGTAGGAATTGTAATAGCGCTCATAATATTATTGCGCAGCGTGAAGTACACACTACTGGTACTGATTCCACTATTGCTGACTAGCATCTTTATTGGTGTTTTCACCGTCTTGCTGAATCTACCGTTTAACTTTGCAAATATTATTGCCTTGCCGCTGCTACTTGGTATTGGAATTGACAGTAGCCTGCACATGGTTCACCGAAGTCGCAATGATAAGCTAGTGAGTGAAACTCTAATCCACACCAGTACAGTACGAGCTATCTTTTACAGCGCTCTGACTTCATTGGTCGCCTTTGCGAGTCTAATGTTCTCATCGCACCAGGGCACCGCTAGCATGGGAATACTACTCACCGTGGGGCTGAGTTTTACGCTTATCTGTACCCTCGTTATATTGCCAGTACTGTTACGAACTTCAACTCAGGAACTAAAGCTTTGAGCAACGGTTACGCTCTCGTTACTGGTGGTAGCGGGTTCATCGGCCCGCATCTAGTAAAAGAATTGCTGGAGCAAGGGGAAACAGTCAGAGTATTGGAACTGCCGGACGTCCAGCTTTCGTCTAAGGTAGAGATGGTACGCGGCTCAATCTGTGATGCAAGTACGGTGCAAAAGTAGTCCTGAGCAGAGGAAAGTCATATACTAATTTTGGTTTTTTGTCTGTACATTACAACTCAAAACGAATTACCATATAGCAAATAGAGAATGGAGGTATCTGGATCCCGATCATGAAACCTAACTACCTGGCTGCCTTTCTGTTGCTACTTTTTGCCGTACTGTCTGCGGGCTGTGCCACCGTACCCCAAGAAGGCCAGAGTGTTACGCCCTCGGATGAGGATGCCAGTTCAATTGACCCCTACGAAAATGTCAATCGTCCATTATACAATTTCACTGAGTCTGTTGATCGTAATATTTTGGGACCGGTTGCTAACTCCTACATAGAACATATTCCCCACCCTGTTCAACGCTCTGTCGGAAATTTTTATGACAACCTTGCGTACCCGGGCGTGGTTCTAAACGATTTTTTGCAGGGTAAGATGCTTCAAGGGGCTGAAGACAGTCTGCGCTTCATTCTAAATACTACAATTGGCCTGGCTGGACTCTTTGATGTGGCGACACCCATGGGCTTGGAAAAGCACGATGAAGATTTTGGACAAACACTTGGAGTTTGGGGTGTTGACAACACATCTTATATGTATCTCCCTATTCTTGGACCCAGTAGTAATCGTGATGTGTTGGGCCTCCCTGTCACCATAGCCTCAAACGTGCTATTTTATGCAGCATTTGTGGTCGGTGCCCCAATAACTGTCCCCTTGGGTATTTTGGGAGTAATTGATAAGCGTGCGCGGCATGATGAGGAACTGCGCGTTCTTGACCAGGCAGCACTAGATCCCTATTTGTTCACGCGTGAAGCTTATTGGCAGCAGCGCGAGCATCTTGTTTTTGATGGTAATCCACCATCTGAAACCTACGATGATCTCTTGAAAGGTGAACTATCGTATATCCCCAAGGCTAGTCTCTATACTGAGCCTTGCTTAGGAACACCTTTACAGCATACATCTATTACACAGCTAACTTGGCATCCACCTCTTATACTAGAAGAAAATGATAACAAGCAAGAAAGATTCGATAGCTATAGCGAAAAAGATTGCTCACTCTTCGTTCACGAGGCCAAGAAACGCGAATAAAATATTCTTAGCCAAACCGGTGATCCTCATCATGACTCTGAGGGCGAATGAACTACAGCCTGAATCTACTCAACCCAGCACATTGGACGAAAATAAATGAATGGTCTAGATACCCTTACCGATGTAACTAGGGAAAATACTAACTCTTCCCATACAAGCGAGATTCCCTCTGGCCGCCAGCGGTCATCGAATCGAAACATAGCAACGCTGGAAGATGCGTTGACAGCAGCGCGTACAGCCCTATTATCTTTGCAAAAAGAAGATGGTCACTGGTGTTTTCCCTTGGAGGCAGACTGTACAATTCCAGCCGAATACGTGCTGATGATGCACTTCATGGACGATGTAAATGTAGATCTTGAAACAAAGCTAGCTCGGTTTATTCGTAAGAAGCAGGATCCAAAACATGGTGGCTGGCCGTTGTACTATGGTGGTCATTTTGATCTGAGTTGTACCGTCAAAGCCTACTATGCATTAAAGCTAGTTGGCGATTCTCCCGATGCTCCGCATATGGTAGTTGCTCGCACAGCTATCCTGGAACATGGTGGCGCAGCACGAGCTAACGTATTCACTCGGATACTACTTGCAATGTACGGTCAACTCCCCTGGCGTGGTGTACCATTTATGCCGGTAGAAATTATATTATT
>JAZGCR010000166.1:0-7709 GCA_036477105.1 Nitrosomonadaceae bacterium
CCTCCAACGTGTAAAAAGTTTTTGCACCGAGAATCCAACTGCTGCGAAAAATCGCCGGAACGTAGCGGAAACTTACATCTTTAGGTACTCCTTTTAGCCCGGCCTGGATGTAAGGGTGCAACTTATAGCAGTGCGTGCATCCATACCAAAAGAACTCGCGAACCTCAATATTTTTACCGCTTTCAGTCGGTTGAGGTCTAAGTAAGACAGTGTAATCTCGGCCTTCGGTAAGTTCGGCGCGTACACCCGGAATACCGGTGAGGCCCAAGCCAAGAAATAAGAGGAAGACCACAAAGAAGCGCATGAGGTTCATTTTTTCTCCTCTAGATAAATTCGATATTTCCATTCGTGGTGATTTTGGTACGAAGTGCCGTTATGGGGCTTCTTCACGCACCTTGATAAGATTGGCCTCAACACTGATCTGCAGCAGGGATGAGCGTGCCTGATTGAGGTCAACAATTTTCGTAAAGGGTCCTACACGAACCCTATGCCACATACCCTTTTCAGACAAATCTGCTGATTGAACATATGCTTCCAAGCCAAGCATGGCAATATTTGCTTTTAGACTTTCCGCATCCTCTGCATTCTGGAATGATCCTGCCTGAAGATAATATTTGTCCTTGGGCGATGGTTGTTGTACGGCTTTTTGGAATTGTTGCTCAGTGATTGGCTCTTCACTACCTGGCAGTATTTTGTAGAATTCAAATCGTGGTTTTCCATTTGTAGTTTTAATTGATTTTTGCTTGCTGTTAGATACTTGTACTCCTTTTAAGGCCTCGTTCTTTGAGCTTTTTGTCGTCGTGCTGACCTCAGGCTTGGCACTTAAAAGGAACGGACTAGGCGCCTGGTGGATATATATCCACACACCGATGGCGCTGACAAGACCTAGCACATAACCTATGAATAATCCTAAAAGAAGAGTAGCTCCTTTTTTACCGGAAGCAGATTTGGAAGGGGATTTGTAGTCTCGACTCATAGAAATTCTTACCAGATTTGTATGCCTACATCTTATCAGGTGCGCTTACACCCAGCAGCGTTAAACCGTTAACCAACACCTGCCGTATCGAGGTAATCAGTGCCAACCGGGCGAGTCGGAGTGATATTTTCGGCACAAGAAAGCGTGTTGAATTATAGTAGCTGTGGAACTCACCCGCCAGTTCCCTAAGGTAGAAGGCAATCAGGTGAGGAGAAAGCTCCCTCGCTGCCACATCCACTATTTCAGGGTAATCAATCAGCTTTTGCAGTAGCGACAATTCTACAGTACTAGTGAGTAGAGCTGTATCAGCAGTGGCGAGAGTTGCAGGATTCTCACCCCACTGTTTCAGAACACTACACACCCGCGCGTGGGCATATTGTACGTAATACACAGGGTTATCATTGTGTTGCGATTTTGCCAGATCCAAATCAAAATCCAGGTGCTGGTCGCTTTTACGTAACATGTAAAAGAATCGCGCTGCATCGTTACCTACTTCCTGACGTAACTCTCGTAATGTTACAAATTCTCCTGAGCGGGTAGACATGGGTGCCTTAACGCCGTCACGGTAAAGCACAGCAAACTGCACTAGTGCAATTTCGAGTTTTGATGGGTCAAACGCTAACGCCTGAATTGCCCCCCTCATCCGCGGAATATAACCGTGATGATCGGCACCCCATACGTCAATGATACGTTCAAAGCCACGCTGAAATTTGTTGAGATGATAAGCAATATCAGAAGCGAAATATGTGAACTGCCCATTCTCCCGCTGCACGACCCGATCTTTCTCATCACCAAAATCAGACGAGCGGAACCATCTGGCACCATCTTTCTGATACAAGTAATTTTTTTGTTCAAGCAATTGAATCACATGGGCCACCATGCCGTTTTCAAATAACGATTGTTCTGAAAACCACGTATCGAACACTACACCGAATTCCATCAAATCATTGCGGCAGTCACCCAGTTGTTCGGTTAAAACGAAATTGTGAATATATATGTAATCTTGCCCCAGTAGTTTTTTGGTGTTGGCTATAAATCGATCAAGTAGTGTCTCAGAGTCAGCCTCTGTTTCTACATTTGCAGTACAGATGTCCTGTAAGAGCAAATCAGGTTGATGCAGATAGTGGTTACCATGTGCCTTGTAAATCAACTGCGCCATGTTACGAACGTATTCACCTTGATAGGCATTACTAGGGAAGGATATGGCTCGGCCATTCAGTTCAAGATAACGCAACCAAGTAGAAACCGTTAGAATATCCATTTGCCGGCCTGCATCATTGACATAGTACTCACGTGTTACGGAGAAACCTACTGCCGTCAGTATATTGGCGAGACATGCACCAAATGCCGCACCGCGCCCGTGTCCAACATGTAGTGGACCAGTAGGGTTTGCTGAAACGAATTCCACCTGAATTTTCTTCCCTGCGCCAAAGTTGCTACAGCCAAATTCTTTGTTACTCTCCAGCACAATACGTGGAAATTGTTGCTTAGTGACGATTTTGAGAAATAGATTAATGAACCCTCCTCCCGCAGCTTCAACCTTTTCAAGGTAGGGTGAGGTAGGCATCGCATTAATCAGTAATGTAGCAATGGTGCGTGGGTCTTGACGCAGTGGTTTGGCCAACAGCATTGCCAGATTACAGGAGTAATCGCCATGACTAATTTGTTTTGGGCGAGCAAACTCAATATTAATACCCAATTCCGTATTTGTGAATGTGCTCAAGGCGTGGCGCAGGAGCTCTGTAAAGTGAGATTTAAAGTTGGGGTGAACTGGTAAGGTCATGGATGCATCAATGGTAGTGGATTGTTTGGTGCTTACTATTATAGCGAGGTTGGGACAGACCACGCTTGCAAGTTTTCAATATGCAACAACGAAAACAAGCTACTGTGGTGGAACAACTACCAAGCAGGTTTGCGCATATGAAGTAAATCTAGTTCACACTAAAAGATTTTGCCCAGCGATATCGTGGACTGCAAAAAACTATGGTGATATTAGGTAGTGTAAATGCTTGTAAACTGTTATCCGAAACTGTAAAAACGAAAATATACTCAAATTTTATTTCTTCAGTGAAGCAGTTGATGTGACCGGATACATGGATAGCATTAAAGCACGTAGCGGGCTAAGTCTTCGCTCTGGGACAAGTCTTTGAGCCTCATATCTACGTAGGCGGCATCAATAGCGACCGTGCTTCCACTGTGCTTAGCTGCATCAAAGGAGATTTCTTCCAAAAGTTTTTCCATAACAGTGTAAAGTCGCCTCGCACCAATGTTCTCAGTTTTTTCGTTGACTGCGAAAGCAATTTCTGCCAAGCGCTTGATCGCATCGGGCATAAATTTCAGCTTGATTTCTTCGGTTTCCAGTAGTGCTTCGTATTGGCGTGTCAAGCAGGCATCAGTGTTGGTGAGGATTTGTACAAAATCATCAGCATTGAGATTTGCCAGCTCGACACGAATTGGAAAGCGCCCCTGCAATTCGGGAATCAGATCGGAGGGTTTGGAAAGGTGAAATGCTCCGCTAGCGATGAACAATATATGATCGGTTTTGATCATGCCGTATTTGGTAGAAACGGTAGTGCCCTCTACTAGTGGCAATAAGTCGCGCTGTACACCTTGACGTGATACATCGGTTCCTGATGTCTCGGAACGACTAGTGATTTTGTCGATTTCATCCAGAAACACGATGCCATTCTGCTCAACGTTTTGTACTGCTTGTAGCTTCAACTCTTCGTCGTTAATTAGTTTGGACGTTTCTTCCTCTGCGATGAGTTTTATCGCCTCGCAGATTTTCAGTTTACGCGTCTTTTTTCTTTCACCCCCCAAATTTTGGAACATGCTTTGAATTTGCGTAGTGAGGTCCTCCATACCCGGGGGGGCGAAAATCTCCATCTGCGCGCGTGCTGCTGAAACCTCGATTTCAATCTCCTTGTTGTTGAGTTCACCCTCACGCAACTTCTTTCTAAATTTCTGCCGGGTGGTATTATTTTTATCTTCGCTTTCCGTTTGTGAACTCAGATCCCGCGCGCGTGGTAACAACACGTCAAGAATGCGCTCTTCCGCATGGTCCTCAGCCCGTGGCCGTATATTGCGAGCTTCTTGTTCACGCAACTGTTTGATAGCGTATTCCACTAAATCGCGAATGATGGAGTCTACATCACGTCCGACATAACCTACTTCTGTAAACTTGGTAGCCTCAATTTTAATGAACGGTGTATTAGCAAGTTTGGCTAGGCGGCGCGCAATTTCAGTCTTACCAACACCGGTAGGACCAATCATCAAAATATTTTTCGGCGTGATTTCCTGCCGCAGGGGATCTGCTACCTGTTGTCTGCGCCAACGGTTTCTAAGCGCGATGGCAACAGCACGCTTAGCGGCATCCTGGCCAATGATATGCTTATCGAGTTCGTGGACGATTTCCTGTGGGGTCATTTGGGACATAGATTCGAGTATTAGTGATTAGTGGTGAGGCGTAATAAATTAACGATAAAAGGCGTGGTGCGTAGGGGGAATACAAGCAGGTCCGTCAACGCTTTATTTCTCTGTTTCTCAAAAATTAACCAAAGGTGACAAACCTTTTCCTATTTGTCTGTTTACTACCTATTTTTTAACATTCACGCTATTCAAGAACCTCGATGCTGTGGTTTTGGTTGGTGTAAATACATATATCGCCAGCGATAGCGAGCGATTTCTGGACAATTTCCAGCGGTGCCAGGTTGGTATTTTCCAGGAGAGCACGGGCAGCAGAATGAGCATAAGAGCCACCGCTGCCGATAGCAGCAAGTCCCAATTCGGGTTCAATCACATCACCTGATCCGGTGATGATGAGAGTGGTTTCCCTGTCGGCCACAATCAGCATCGCTTCAAGGCGACGCAAAATACGGTCGGAACGCCAATCTTTTGCAAGCTCTACCGAAGAGCGCATAAGGTGGCCCTGGTGTCTTTCTAGTTTACCTTCAAAACGCTCAAATAATGTGAAAGCATCGGCTGTGCCGCCAGCGAACCCGGCAAGGATCTTCTCATGATGGAGTCTGCGTACTTTACGGGCACTGGCCTTGGCCACGACAGCGCCCAGAGTTACCTGACCGTCACCACCAAGTGCGACTTGCTTACCTCGTCGTGCCGAAAGTATAGTGGTGCCATGAAGTTGGTACATTGAATTGGCTTGAGATTGTGCAAAACATAAATTATAACGCCAATTTGCGGGAAAAAGTGTTTCCCCTGGTTTTAGCCTTTCTTTTTCGCTCGTGGATGAGTGGCATCATAGACCTTTGCCAAATGCTGAAAATCAAGGTGGGTATAAGTCTGCGTGGTACTGATGCTGGCGTGTCCCAGCATCTCCTGCACCGCTCGTAAATCTGCGCTAGATTGTAGTAAGTGGGAAGCGAACGAATGCCGCAGTATATGGGGGTGGACATTGATACTGATACCTTGCTGTATAGCCCGCATTTTTAGGCGTTGACTAACTGACCGGGAGCTAATACTTTTTCCATTCCGTGAAAGAAACAGTGCAGTTTCTCCAGGTTTGAGTAATGCCTCACGTAGTTTCATCCATTCGCGTAATACTCGAATGGCTTGACTACCAATCGGTACGACGCGAGTTTTGCCGCCTTTTCCGAGAATGAGCACTGTGCTATCAGAAAAATTCAAATCCTCGGGCTTAAGGTTAATGAGTTCTGCTAATCGCAGGCCCGAGGAATAGAACAGCTCAAACATAGCCTTGTCTCGTAATGCCATTAAATCATTAGCCGGAAATTCCAAGAGTTTTGCTGCTTCATCGGGCGAAAGCACATTGGGCAAAGTTTTTGGAGATTTAGGTGCACGTAATCCGGCACAAGGATTGTAGGTGTAGCCATGATCCCGCGCTAGATAATTGTAGAAGCCACGCCATGCTGATAGCATTCTCGCCAGACTTCTGCCGGAAAGTCCTTTGCTATGAAGCCGGGCCACAAAACGACGGACGTGATGGATTTGCAGCTGGTTAAACGGTGTTTCTGTAGCAAGTTTCAGCAGAGTAGCAATATCACGCGAGTAACTTTCACAAGTCAGAGGTGATAACCGCCGTTCATTGGCAAGATGAAAAATATAGGCAACGACAAGAGAGGCTGGATTATTACTAGATGTCATGTTTACCTTTAATTTCTAAGTTCTTCCTACACTTTTATTTCATCTCTTTCAATTAGACCATACCGCGTGATAGCAGTACTTACGAGCTCTCCCAGTCGCTTCAAGTAGAGCGTTCCCATTTCGGGATAAAATCGCTGTTGTTCTTCGCTTCCAAGAACCAACAAGCCAATAGTTTGTTTTGTTCTCAAGGGAATCATTGAAAACGAGCGCAAGTGGGCGGCACTTTCACCAAACCAGCCCTTGATTTCGTCGGCTAGTTGGGGTCCACAATATGGATGTAACAGGCTATCAGCAATGGCATGTGTATCAGCGTTGGTGGTAACAATTTCAGACAGCTCTATACCGTCGCCGGTTACATTCCACAGCCGTAGCGCCACATGTGGTACAGAGAAATTATCGCGCAGGTTAGAACTAAGTCCGTGCAAAAAATCACCCAGATGGGTGAAAGTAAGTAGTAAGATAGCCAAACGGTGCATTTTTTCGCTTATAGTTTCGTTTTCTTCGCTAAATTTAATTAATTCACTCAATTTGTCCTGCAGGATATGGTTTTTATCCCGTAATGTGACAATTTGTCGCTCACTGATGGAAATAACTCTACCACCGTGAGGGTGAGGAACATAAATATCGGATAACATGTCGGCATATTCGTCAAAAAACTGCGGATGTTGCTTCAGGTATTGGGCCACTTCTTCTGAGCCGAATTTCATATTTTCTCCTTGGTTGAATTTTATAATTCAATTTCACCATCGAACACAGAAATGGCTGGCCCGGTTATCCAGACCGGGTGATTCTCGCCCTCCCAGCGAACGATCAAATTACCCCCAAGAGTGCTAACTTTGACTGTTGAACCCAGCAATCCACGGGTTATTCCTGTTACTACAGCGGCACAAGCACCAGTGCCGCAAGCGAGAGTCTCACCCGTACCACGCTCATATACCCGAATATTGATATGATTGCGATTTACCACTTGCATATATCCGGCATTCACATGTTGGGGAAAGCGTGAGTGACACTCTATCAGGGCACCTTCAACTGATACCGGCGAATGATTTATATCCTCAACAATTTGTACTGCGTGAGGGTTGCCCATGGAAAGGATACTGAATTCTACTCGCTTATTATCTATATCCAGTGGATATGTCAACATGCGCTTTTCAGCGATAAAGGGGATTTCTTGTGGTTCAAATTTAGGAGTGCCCATGTTAACGGTGACTTCGCCATTACTTTCCAACTTAGGAATAATCAATCCACCAATTGTTTCCACGCGAATTTCATTTTTCTGGGTCATTCCTTGGTCGTGGACATAGCGAGCAAAACAACGTACTCCAT
Organism: Nitrosomonadaceae bacterium; assembly: GCA_036477105.1. Taxonomy (GTDB): domain Bacteria; phylum Pseudomonadota; class Gammaproteobacteria; order Burkholderiales; family Nitrosomonadaceae; genus BJGV01. Next base: position 7,427 of record JAZGCR010000166.1, read on the forward strand.
TACCACATTGCTCTACCTCACTACCATCAGCATTAAAAATACGATATCGAAAATCAGCCTTGCTTTTAGCTTTTTCCACTAGCAAAATCTGGTCGCAGCCGACACCAAAATGGCGATCGGCAAGTAAGCGCAATTGCTCCAGACTGAGCTGCACGGACTGATTCACACCATCAATGAGGACGAAGTCGTTACCCAGACCATGCATTTTGGTGAACTTAAATTTCATCGGTTAACCTCAGTTTCATCAGGGCAATTCCCAATCAATCCTACAATATGCATTGAT
>JAZGCR010000167.1:0-3206 GCA_036477105.1 Nitrosomonadaceae bacterium
CTAAATTTAGACTCTGCGACATCATCAGCACGCATACCAGCGCAAATCCCATTGCCAGTTCGTACGAGACAAGTTGCGCGGCAGTACGCATTGTGCCAAGGAAGGCATACTTGGAGTTGGATGCCCAACCGGCAATGATAACGCCATAAACACCCATTGAAGTCATTGCTAAAATGTAAAGCAATCCAGCATTGATGTCTGCTAGAACCATTTCTGGTGAGAATGGCACTACCGCCCACGCTGCTAGTGCAGGTGCGATGGTCAGAACTGGCGCCAATACGAACAGAAACTTGTTAGCACCACTAGGCACAATGATTTCTTTCATCATTGCCTTGACCGCATCAGCAATAGGTTGGCCCCATCCAGCCAACCAAGGAATACCGAAAAAAGTTACCCGATTAGGTCCGACACGAGCCTGCATGAAAGCGAGAACCTTACGCTCTGCTAATGTGAGATAAGCCACACCAAGCAACAACGGGAGCACAATGGCGAAGATTAATAGCAAACTCTTGGTAAGTGAGAATAGCATCAGCCCCCACTCTGTTCCGAAAAACTGTCCGAATAATTGTTGTGCGTATACCATCAAGAAGCCTTGATCTTGCCCATCACAATTTTTTTACCATAATTTCACCAAACATATCTCCCAGCGCTGCAGTCAGTGGGTGTGCAGAAGCTAAGCGAACACAATTGGATGGGAGTTTGTCATCACAAGCTGCTTGCAAATGCACTTCACCCTCACCTTGCTTTAGTGCTACTTTGTCACCCCCACACACCCCTAGTTTCTCCAGCATTTCACCTGACATCCATGCCACTGGCACACTTGCGTCACGGGTGAGTTGCAACGATTCAGCACGGCGTACAATGGGATCAGCCTGATAAATGGGTACTTCTCCGATGCGCTGGATTCCGTCATTTTCCTGTCTAAATTTGCTTACCGTAAAGTTGTTTAACTTATTATCCAGATGCTTTCTGATATCACTCCCGGGGGGAAGAATCTCTGCGAATACTTGTTTGGATGTTTCAAAATCAAAACCCTCAAGTTCTAGCAGGTTGCCCAACACTCTCAATATTTTCCATGCTGGGCGCGTGTCACCCAATGGGGTTACTACCCCATTAAAGCTTTGCACACGACCTTCTGTGTTGATAAAAGTGCCTGAAGTTTCAGTAAATGGGGAAATTGGGAGCATCACGTCGGCGTAATCGACACAAGTAGAGGCATCGATCTTGTAAGTACTCAACACGACAACCAATTCCGCTGCATCCAATGTTTTCATTGCAGCTTGGGGATTATAAGTATCGAGCTCTGGCTCTAGATTTAACAGTACATAAGCTCGGCACGGTTCAATATTAGGTTCATCTACATTCATTCCCAACATTTGCGAAGCATTATGCCCACTGTTCGACGACGCTCTCAAAGAGCTACTCACAGGCACCGCCCCGGCTAGGTAGGCACCAACACTGTTTGCAGCCTCACCCAACATGCCGAAACTTGCTTCTGAAAGTTGTGCAATATGCTGTGCCAGTAGATGGATGTCTGCATATTGAGGGTGATGCTGCGTCAAATTACCGAGAAAAACTGCAGCTGGCTTATTATTCATGAGACTGACTGCCATCAAACGTGCGGTATTAATTACGTCAATTGCGCCTACCATACACTTCACGGCATCAGGAACCCCTACTCCCTTTGACTCAATTATAACTTTCAAAACTTGTGCCAGCATCGCAACCATTTTAGAAGGCGAAATGATGGCTTGATTAGCTACTTCTATAAGTAAATCGTCATTCATAGGGTTTATCAGATTTAATTCCGTCCCCCGCTTTACCGCCTGACGGAAACGCTGCGCGATGAGAGGATGATCCTTACGCAAATTGCTGCCTATAACCAGCACTGATTTTAGTTCTGAAGTATCGGCAATACTCATTCCTAACCAGGGCACACCTTGCAAATGACTATCCGCACGAAAATCAGATTGGCGTAGCCGATGATCCACATTCTTACTACCCAATCCCCGTACAATTTTTTGTAGCAGATATAGTTCTTCTAGGGTACTGTGGGGAGAAGCCAACGCACCGATACTCTGCGCGCCGTATTTTTCTTTTGTCGCTTTCAGCCCGTTAGCAATGAATTTAAGCGCGGTTTCCCAGTCACACTCCTGCCAATGTCCACTGCGCTTCATCATAGGTGTGGTTAGACGATCTTCAGAATTAAGCCCCTCGTAGGAAAAACGGTCTTTGTCCGATAACCAGCACTCGTTTACCTCTTCATTATCACGGGGTAATACGCGCATCACACGATTCAGCTTCACCTGTACTATCAGGTTAGAACCGAGACCACAATGCGGGCTTATGGACTTTCTACGCGATAGTTCCCAAGTACGAGCAGAATATCGAAACGGCTTACTGATAAGTGCACCTACCGGACAAAGATCAATCATGTTGCCAGATAACTCCGAATCCACTGTACTGCCAACAAACGACAAGATTTCTACATGTTCCCCACGACCAGCCATGCCTAGTTCCATGATGCCAGCAATTTCCTGGCCGAAACGTACGCAACGCGTACAATGGATGCAACGAGTCATATCGGTGGAAATAAGTGAACCAAGATTTTTATTCACCACTACGCGTTTAGGTTCTGTATATCGTGATGCGCTTTCCCCATAACCTACTGCCAGATCCTGCAACTGACATTCACCTCCTTGGTCACAGATTGGACAATCCAGCGGATGGTTGATGAGCAGAAACTCCATCACTCCTTTCTGTGCCGTAATCGCCTGCTCACTATGCGTGGATACCTTCATTCCTTCCATAGCAAATGTAGCGCAGGCCGGTAAGGGCTTGGGTGCCTTCTCCACCTGCACTAGGCACATGCGACAGTTAGCAACAATAGACAGTTTTTTGTGATAGCAGAAATACGGAATGTATATACCTAACTGATTGGCACCATCCATGACGGTTCCACCCTTGGGTACTGACACCTGCTTACCGTCGATTTCAATATTTATCATTGGGCAAAATTCTTGAATTAACTATACATAACCACATACAACAAATAACGACACACTTCACTCGCTTCATTCTATCGGTGAGCATGTGCACTACACCATACATTTCTTGTGTTCAATATGGTACTCAAACTCGTCACGAAAATGCTCTATCATGGCACGCACCGGCATCGCCGCCGCATCCCCCAGTGCACAAATTGT
>JAZGCR010000168.1:0-4434 GCA_036477105.1 Nitrosomonadaceae bacterium
GCTTTGGAATGCATCAAGCACTAGCTTTGCAGATAAGCCTAATGCGGCTACGCTCATAAAAATAATTATCAACTTCTTATGGCGTGGTTTCATTGTTCTGCTCTTGTTGAGTTGCTTTATGAATCAGGCTAAGTTGCCTCAGCAAAGTTCGCTTTTGATTAAATACCAATGCAATTTCTCCAGCCATACACAGCAGTGATACTAAATAGGAGCCCCACACATAAAACCCGTATCCGCCCATGGCAAAGAAGTCTGACCAGCTTGCCCAGTTCATTATGCCGTTCCTTGCAACTCGCTTACCCACATAGTATGACGTTCACGCTCCAGAATGATGGTTCGCGTACGTATCAATACAACAGCAAAAGAATACATCCAGCATGCCAGCGCCATAATGAACATGCTAGTAAGCATGGTGGTAGCCATTTTTGGAGATTGAGTAAGACTAACAGTGGCCCCCTGATGTAGAGTATTCCACCATTTTACCGAAAAATAGATGATCGGTATGTTTACTACACCGACTAGCGCAATCACTGCGCCAGCTTTATCAGCTCGACGAGGGTCATCTATCGCGGCTTGTAGCGCCATAAAACCGATATAGAGGAACAGTAAAATTAATTCAGATGTAAGCCGGGCATCCCACACCCACCATGCTCCCCACATGGGCTTACCCCAAAGTGCTCCGGTCCATAAGGCAAGAAATGTGAACATTGCACCTGTAGGTGCGATGGCTGTAGCTATCATAGAAGAAAGTCGGGTATTGAAAGCAAGGCCAATAGCAGCCCAGCTTGCCATTACCAAATAGAGAAACATAGACATCCACGCGGCAGGAACATGTATGAATATAATTCGATAGGCCTCACTCTGCTGAAAGTCCGTAGGAGCAACGAAAAAACCGATGTAAAGCCCCACTACGAACAACGCAAATGCAGTTATAGAAAATAATGGAATCATTTTCCCAGCAAGAGAATAAAAGCTCGCTGGGGACGAATATTTGAACCAGTTAATTGCCATTTCGTATAAATATTTAAGGGTTTAAGTAACACTCAAGTTTATTTGTCTTTAACCCTTTATACTAACTCATAAATTAAAATTGATGAGTGCTTTCTTCACTCCATCGAAATTCGCAACGCTGTTGCAGCTGCCCACGGCGCCAATACTAGTGATGCCAATAAGAATGCTCCGAGCAACGATAGATGAGTACTGGCTCCCAAACCTACAGAGCTTGCCTCTACTGCGCCTGCACCGAAAATTAGTACTGGAATATATAAAGGAAGAACCAGTAACGATACCAGCACCCCGCCGCCTCTCAGCCCTAAAGTAAGAGCTGCACCGATAGCGCCAATTAAGCTCAAAACGGGAGTACCTAGTAATAATGACGCAGTTAATACCAGCAATGAGTCCATCGGTAAATTAAACTGGATTCCAAGCACTGGTGCTATTAGTATTAGCGGCACACCTGTTACTAGCCAGTGTGCTAGTACCTTGCCAAGAATAAGTAACGATAGCGGTTGGGGCGAAAGCAGCATTTGCTCCAGTGTGCCATCCAGATAGTCGCTGAAAAACATTCTTTCTAGTGATAACATCGAGGCCAGCAAGGCTGCGACCCACACTACACCCGGTGCCATAGCGCGGAGCATGTTAATTTCTGGCCCCACGCCAAGAGGGAACAAACTCACCACGATAATGAAGAAAAATAATGTGGTTAATACATCTGCTCGCTGACGCATTGCCAGAAGAAGATCACGCTGGATTACCCATAGAAACATATTAGGCGAGCTGCAATCGCTTCGTTACAACAGCAGCAACATTAATATCCTGATGGGTGGTCATCACAACCATGCCACCTTGATCTAAATGCTGCTCTAACAAACTTTGTACTAGCTTCACGGCTGTACTGTCGAGTGTTACTAATGGTTCGTCGAGCATCCATAACACCGTTCTGCACACCAATAAACGCGCCAATGCTACTCGTCTTCGTTGTCCTTGTGATAAAACCTTGACTGGCAATATTTCGTGTCCACCTAAACCCATGTGTCGTAAGGCCACGTACGCCTTACTCTCATCAATCTCATTACCTGCCAGTGCACTTGAAATACGTAGGTTTTCGATTGCGGTCAGATTATCTTTAGCTCCGTTCAAGTGTCCGAGATAAGTAATGACGTTGTGATATTCTCCATCTAAAGAGCGGATGGCATTTCCACACCAACGAATTTCCCCATGAGCTGGAATTGCCAGCCCACATAGTATCCGAAGTAAACTAGTTTTGCCGCTGCCGTTAGGGCCGTTAACCTGCATTAGCTCACCAGCTTCAAGAGTGAAGTTAATATCCTTGAATAAACTACGTTCACCGCGCACGCATTCTAAATCAGATACTTTTAGCATTAGAAGATTTCTGTAAAAAGTAAAATTATAGCGTATCAATAAACTCTGTGGCCTTGTTCAACGTAAGAACTCAAATTGGTTAGCTACTTTTCATATATTAGTGTCCGAACGGCTTTCTTAGTATTATCGGAAGAATCTGACACAATAGTGGAATAGATCATGAGTAGGTATTTCATTTGTGGCGACATTGGTGGTACCAAGATTTTATTATGGCTAGGACAGTCGATAGATGGCAAGATCCAGGTACATCTTGAACATCAATACGGTAGTAGTAGCTTCGATGATTTTTCTGAGGTTCTTAGTGACTTTCTTAGTAAGGTTGAGACAGTTGCCAAGAAGTGCAATCCTATGGCTGCCTGCTTTGCGGTAGCAGGACCAATTGTCGCACAACGTGCAAACCTTACAAACCTCCCATGGCTGATTGATGCCATGAAAATCGCAGTAGAGTTCTCCATTCCCACGGTAAAACTTATCAATGATTTTGAAGCTGCAGCATTAAGCATTGAAGCTCTGCTTGAAAATGATCTAGAAACACTACAAGTAGGAAAACCCAAAGCTCAATCGATGCGTGTAGTATTAGGTGCAGGTACTGGTATGGGTGTGGCGTGGCTTACATGGCAGGGAAAACGCTATGTGCCACTCTCCACTGAGGCGGGGCATATGGACTTTGCTCCCTCTAGTGAATTACAAGATAATTTTCTTGAATATCAGAGAGAAAGATTTGGCCATGTGTCGGTTGAGCGAGTGCTCTCCGGAAATGGCCTGGTGGATATGTTTAATTTCTTGCAAGCCGGTTTGAATGGGGACCACAAGTTTATAAAGACAGATATAGATAGCGATGGTGCCGCGATGGTGACTGACTTCGCGCTGAATCGAAAGCATCCTATAGCGTTAAAAGCTCTTGATTTATTTGTCGAAATTTATGGCGCTTATGCTGGAAATCTTGCTCTAGCAGGGCTGTGTCATGGTGGAGTATATGTAGCTGGCGGCATTGCACCAAAAATAATTGGTAAACTCCAAGAGGGTAATTTTATAAGGTTATTTTGTGACAAAGGCCGTTACTCTAAAATGATGAGCGATATTCCCGTACATGTGGTGATGAACCCAAGAATAGGGGTAATGGGTGCTACAGAGGAAGTTCAGCGAATGTTAAATTGCTAAGGGCTAGTCTATTAATATGTTATTAAATATAAGCTTATACAACTATAGCGTGAAGTTACTTCATTACATATGAGCAAGCTATTTACGGAAGAAACCAAGCTAATTGATGACTTAGAAGAAAATAAACCTAATAATCAATTACCGATTGGCAGCAAAAACTACATTACACCTGGTGGCCATGCACGGTTGATGGGAGAGTTTTTATGGTTGATGAATAAAGAGCGGCCCGAGGTAACCGCGATAGTGTCATGGGCTGCTGGAAATGGTGATCGATCAGAGAATAGCGACTACATCTACGGCAAAAAGCGTTTGCGTGAAATAGACAGACGTATTCATTTTCTCACTAAGCGACTAAATATAGCAGAAATTGTTGATCCAACTGCTCCAAGGGAAGACAAGATGCGAATTTTCTTCGGTGCCACGGTTACCTTTTCTAATCAGAGAGGTAAGAAAAAAACAGTGTCCATTGTCGGCATTGATGAAATTGATACAACCAAAGGCTACATAAGCTGGATTTCACCGATGGCACGAGCGCTGACTAAAGCGCGGCAAGGCGACATAGTGAATCTGCATGCACCAGATGGAGTCAAAAAAATAGAAGTTTTGGAAGTCAAGTACCAGACAATCCCAATGGAATTATTCGAGATGACGGCTAAACGGTAGCAGACCCTTGGTGGGCAAAGATGAGATCTATGTGGTTTTTGTGTGTATTGTGAATTGGAACAACTAATGAAATGTATCACCTCTCGCAAGAATCCTATTTGCAAGCAGCTCATCAAGCTGGAAGAATCAGCAAAAAAACGCAGAGCATGCGGACTGACGATACTTGATGGGGTGCATCTAGTAAATTCCTATCATGTTAAATTAGGGGTACCAAGGTGCCTGATTTCC
>JAZGCR010000169.1:0-3184 GCA_036477105.1 Nitrosomonadaceae bacterium
CTGGAGCATTGCTGAAAAGCAGTCTTTTTTTACATGAAATTATTGGAATGTTATGGTATTGGATGACCCCAGCTCCCAATCAACCTTAAAGTTTTTTGTTCTCTAAAGAGGAATACTGTTTTCAATATAAAATAACGCTTGGAAATCCACGAGTGAAGGATAGTTATGAAAATACGCATTAAATGGAATGATGGAGTAAGTTTTCTGGGTGAAACGGAAGGTGGTCATACAGTGCTGATGGATGGCGCACCGGAAGTGGGCGGCAGGAATCTTGGGTTGCGTCCAATGGAGTTAGTATTAATGGGAACCGGTGGTTGTACTGCTTCCGATGTGGTGATGATCTTAAAAAAAAGTCGTCAGGATATTAGCGATTGCATAGTGGAAATCGAAGCAGAGCGAGCAACGGAAGACCCCAAGGTATTTACCCGCATCCATTATCACTTCATCTTGACTGGGAATAATCTGAAGCCTCAGCAGGTGGATCGAGCGATCAATTTATCTGCAGAAAAATATTGCTCGGCCTCAATCATGCTTGGGAAGACAGCAGAAATGACGCATGATTTCGAGATTGTGAGGGGATAAAATCTTTTCGTTAAATCCAATATGTTGTCTGGGTCATTACTTTCGAGCCCAACTTCATTGCTAGCTTAACTGGTGTTGGCAATTCTACGCCACCATGTGACATGGCAGTAGTGGCGTGGCTTCCCTCGTCAATTTGCATTTGCGCAACTATGGCACGGCTTTTTTTGTCGTGCTGTGGTAAGCGTTGTAAGTGTCCTGCTAGATGGGCTTCTACCTGGCGCTCTGTTTCCGCAAGAAAACCTAGATTCCATTTGTCGCCAAGCATGCCCGCTGCTGCGCCAATGGCGAATGATCCACTATACCATAGAGGATTCAGTAGGCTCTTACGTCCACCCAGCTCTGCAATGCGTCGTTCAGTCCAGGCGAGATGCTCGGTCTCCTCGCGTGCAGCCTGAGTTAAGTTTTGTTGTACTTTAGTGTTCCGCGCAGTGAGCGCCTGTCCTTGATATAATGCTTGTGCACAGATCTCTCCGGTATGGTTGATACGCATCAGGGCTGTGGATTTACTCTTCTCTGCATGGGTAAGTTCTGTTTCTGGAAAATCATTCCCAGGAACCATACGTATCGTTTGCGCAGGTGCTAGGAGCGTGCGTAGTGCGCTGTCGAAACAAATGATAAATTTTTCAATGCTCAGCATGAAGATTCCTGAATAGGCAACAGAGTTAAGATAGCATATTCATCTGTCGTGCCAATAGCGTTACCGGATGTAATACTTCGATCTCCGGATTTGTATTTCGCAACGCACTAGATATATGCATTGTGCAACCAACATTTGAAGTAACTAGAAAACGTGCGTCACTATTGTTCAACGCGGTTATTTTATCATCTAGGAGTGCTTTTGCCATTACCGGTTGATCAAGGAAATATGTTCCAGCAGCGCCGCAGCACTGGTCATTACCAGCGAGTGGGGTAACTCGTGCTCTGGGAATACGTGTCAACAATGTGTAGGGATATTTCGAGCTGTGTAGTACATTGTGCAAGGTACATGGATCATGCACCACAATTTTATCTTGCAATGGGGTTATCTTTATATCACCCCATCCATCTGTAGTTGCCAGAAACTTGCTAATGTCCACCACCTTGGTGGAGAAATCAGAATGATACTCTACTAGTTGCGCGCCACAACCTGAGGCAGTGGTAATAATCGCGTGCAAATTTAGCCCATCAAACGCTGCTATATTCTGCTTTGCTAGTTGCGCCGCTGTTTTTGTATCACCTCCATGCTGATGCAGCGCACCGCAGCAGGTCTGTGTAGGTGGTACATGTACCGTGTAGCCCAGGCGATTGAGCACGTATATCGAAGCATTGAGTGTTGCCGCATCTGCAAGCCGAGCAACACATCCGAGAAATAAACCAACTTCACCACATGGTTTTCCAATTGGAAAATAAATTTTATTCCATGATTTAGCCACGTCTGTTTTACTAGAGGAGGTACGAGGCATGTAGATATGAGGTAATTGTGTATTTAATGTGGCAAGTTTTGTTTTTTTTAGCAAGCTTGATTTATTCAACAATCCTTGCAAACCTAGTTTTTGGTAAAAACGTAAGAGTGAACGTAACGTATCAAAACGTGTAGGTTTAACGATGAGTTCCCTTTCCACTAATAATCGCAGCCAAGACTTTTGAATTGTTGTTTTACCTTTCAATTGGGAAAATGGAGATGTCGCTATCATGGCGCGTGTCTTATTTATCAGTTGCCCATAGGCTACATGGCTGGGGCAAACTGTCTCACAGGATCGACAAGTAAGACAGCGGTCCATGTGCTGGACAAAGCGTGAATTCATTGGGATGCGTCCGCTGGCGACACCGCTCATTAGAGCTATACGTCCACGAGGTGAGTCAGCTTCTGACAAAGTTATTCGGTAGGTAGGACAGTGTGGCAAACACAGACCACAGGAGACGCAGCGATTGGTTCCCTCGAGCAATGAATTAGAAAATGAATCAGTAGGTTTTATGATTGTCTCCGATAAAAGAGAAAGGCATGAAACCAAGTTTGGTTAGAGCCATAAGTATTTGTAAAGTCTACCCGCAAACAGACTCAAAGTGTATAGGAGCATACGATACAGTTTCAAAATAGAGCTCCATGACATAATTTCTTGCGTTCTGAAGATTTCCTGATGGAGATTAATGTAGCAAAGTAAAAGGTTTTTTTACATGAATGACTAGCATTATTGAGTTCAGGGTTAATCCGTAAACTACTATAAATTCGTGCTCAATAAAATGGCTATTCTTTAAGCCTCTTTGAACATGATGCACCCTTAGGGATTTGTATTTTTTCCTTGTATGCGTTTCCCATCTGCAAATGAGCACATTTTTTAGTAGGAATATGTTTACATTATATGTATGAATTGATTCTGTACAGTTGCAAAATTAATTCATGTTCGTATTACTAATTTAAGTCTTCTGCCATTAAGTTTGATGATAATATCTTCATCGAAGCTGGCTAGACAGTCGCTGCCTCTTTTTCAGTAATGAAAAATTGGGAGAGGAAAGTCCGGGCTCCATAGAGCGGGATGCCGGTTAATAGCCGGCCGCCGTGAGGCGAGGAATAGGGCCACAGAGACGAGCGTATTAAGTTACGGTGAAACGCGGTAACCTCCAT
>JAZGCR010000017.1:0-3131 GCA_036477105.1 Nitrosomonadaceae bacterium
AACGGGTGATTACTCCCGGGGCGCAGTAGGTTATTGGGTAGAGGGTGGCGAAGTTTGTTACCCAGTAGAAGAAATTACTATCGCTGGCAACCTGAAGGAGATGTTAGTTGGCATCTCTGAGATGGGAAGCGACGTGGTAGTGCGTGGTTCCAAACAATGTGGCTCACTACTTATTAATCAGATGACCGTTGCAGGTGGTTGAGGAAATTGTTTTTAAAGATCTAATTTATTGGTGCATTTATCGAGTATTTTGCTTGCTTACTACGGTCATTATTATGACACATCACTTACAAAAATTTCAGATTTTCAAACGGCCATCTGTTTACTACGAGTTCGATTGCTTGCCATAGTCGTTTATGATTATCTGCGAACTATTATAGAGCTGGTGCAGAAATCTGGCTTTCATATGCCACATATTTTAAGTTTTTTCCCCAACTGCCCAAATTAAGATTTTGTTTGCTTGCGTTATCTCTCAATGAACTTACATCTCTTTGTTCCCAACTTATTCTGGCCTGAAGCTACGTTTCCAGAAATTTATCGGGATTTATCGTTGCCCGCAATTGAAACACTTTTGGCAAAGAGTTCGCAGTTTGAAAATGAATCTCAAGGGGTTGAAGAGTGGCTGTGCCGCACCTTCAGTGTGGAGAAACAGCAGGATTGGCCAGTAGCATCTATCACATTGTTAGCAGACAAAACGGGAAATATGAAAGTAGGGAATGGTTACTGGCTGCGAGCTGACCCGGTGCATTTGCAAGTCGAGCATAATCAAGTCGTATTGGCTGATAGCCGCATTTTCCGAATTTCACCAGAAGAAGCTCGCCAATTTGTTGATGTTATTAATAAGCATTTTGCTGAGAATGATCTTCATCCTTCTTCATACGGATCCGGTGCTGAACGACGAGGGATGGTCTTTCTACCCCTATGCTCTGATCGCTGGTATTTATGTGTGGCGAAAACACCCGTTATTCATACCCACGTGCTCAGCGAAGTTATCATCAAAAATATCAACGATTTTTTACCATTTGGTGCGGAGAATATGCTCTGGAGAGGAATTTTCAACGAAATCCAAATGCTATTACACGAGCATCCTCTCAACCAAGCTCGGGAAGAGCGTGGAGAGCCAGCAGTTAACAGCGTTTGGTTCTGGGGTGGTGGTGTTATGCCGAAGCTAATCAGTTCTCCTTATACCCATGTATGGAGCAATGATGTTTTTCCCCGTGCTTTGGCGTTGGCTTGCGGCACGGATTACGCAGAGCTTCCGGCTAGTGTGGGTACATGGCAGCAATCGATCGCATCTGGCAGACATCTCGTTTTTCTTAATTCCTTGCATGGAAAATCCCAATATGGGGATGCCCATGGTTGGCGCGAGAGCCTGAAAGAGATGGAAGAGAATTGGTTTTCACCTTTACTGGCGGCATTAAAAAAGGGCGAGATTGATCAAATAGTTGTCACTACGACTGACAAGGGTAGGGCGAGAAGCTTTTTCGTAACAAAAAGTAATTTGTGGAAATTCTGGAGTGTAAGAAAATCACTTTCAACTTATGTTGATTGAATGGGCACAGCATTGGAGGTGGAAGTTGTATTGCACCTAATTTTACTCAATATTTTTAGGCGGCTTATAATATCTTATATGTAATATAAGTGGGAGTATGTCACAATAGGGCGGCCCAGAGCTAAATATACCAACATCCAGTAGTACTACAACGAGCACAATAAATTTATGGAAAATGAACTGTTAAATAGTGATTCGGAAGGACAGGACTCTGAATGGGATATTTCAGCAAGTCGTGTTATTCAGGCCATTGAAGAAGACAAATTTTGTCTGTATTGTCAGGTAATCATACCTATGAAACAAAGTGAAAACATGTGTACTCACCATGAAATCCTGATCCGGATGTCTGAAGAAGAAGACAATTTGATACCACCGGGTACATTTCTGCCTTTTGTTGAGAAGTACAAAATGATGCCCCGTCTAGATCGATGGGTCGTGAAGTATGTACTGCAGTGGCTTTCTTCCCACCAATTACCATCAGGGTCGTTATTTTTCATAAATGTAGCTAAAGATACGCTCTGTGACCCAGATTTTCCTGATTTCGTTCGAGGTGAACTACAGGAGACTGGCCTTTCTGCAGAGATACTTTGCTTCGAAGTTGAGGAATCGGACGTGTCGTCAGGTCTTATAGATGCTTCAATGTTCGTGTCGAAGATAAGGGACTATGGCTGTCGTATCGCATTGTGTGGTTTTGGTCGCGATCCCTCTTCATTTGATTTGCTGAGAAATTTGAAGTTTGATTTCTTGAAAATTGATGGAAACATGGTTTGCTATATGTTTCAGGATCCAATCAATCTTGCCAAGGTTACGGCAATAAACAGGGTTGCACACACGATAGGTATTCAGACTGTTGCGGAGCAGGTTGAATCCGAAGATGTTATTGTCAAATTGCGAGAAATTGGAGTGGATCTCGCACAAGGCTTTGGTTTGGGGAGACCTTACCCGCTCAATGATCTTACATGATTTTGCAGGAAAGAGGGTAAGATATAAATGAATGGCTAATCCTCTACAGCAAAATGTCACTCTTAGTTCGGATTTTTATAGCCAGAAATCACAAGTGAAAGATTAAAATGGTCATTTACGGTTTTGCGCCATGGCCACATTCCTAACTTCCCTAAATATTTCGCATTCTAAACTCATATTAAACTTGCTCTTGCGCGTCTTGGTTTACATAGAATCGTATTTTCCAAAGTCTCTAGTTTCGCCCAGTCCGGTTTAAGGAAAGGTTATAGTTTCTTCGCTTGAATGATGGACATTGTACCAAGAAATAAAGATTACAATTGTTTAACGCATGTCAAAAATCATCGTCCGAAACTATACCCCACAGGCCTTAGACTCATTAATCAGGCATGGTATTCATCCCGTGCTGGCTCGTGTTTTCGCTGCTCGAGGTATAGCGGAACCAGGCCAAATTAATAAAGACCTGTCTCGGCTGATTCCATTCAAGAGCCTGAAAAATATCTCTATAATGGCAGCACTTCTTGCCGATGCAATTGCTGCGAAAAAGCGTTTATTGATAGTGGCTGATTATGATTCAGATGGAGCTACCGCCTGCGCAGTGGGCATACGTGCGCTGAGA
>JAZGCR010000170.1:0-2812 GCA_036477105.1 Nitrosomonadaceae bacterium
GATCTCCACAAAAAATATGACGAACAATCTAACGATATTCTAGAGGCAAACCCAATAACCGTGCGAGTAGCTGGGCGCATGATGCTGAAACGTGTGATGGGCAAGGCAAGCTTCGCTACCATTCAAGACATGAGTGGACATATTCAACTTTACATCACTAAGGATATTGCTGGCGAATCCACTCATGCTACATTCAAGCATTATGATTTGGGGGATATTTTAGGTGCACAAGGAACACTGTTCCTAACCAAAACTGGTGAACTCTCAGTGCGTGTCACGAGTCTGCGCCTATTGACTAAATCATTGCGCCCCCTGCCAGAAAAGTTCCACGGTCTGACAGATCAAGAACAGAAATATCGCCAGCGTTATCTTGACCTAATTACTAATGAGGACACACGCAAGGTATTTGTGGCACGCTCTAAGATTATTCAGTCTATACGTGATTTTTTTGTCACTCGTGGTTATCTGGAAGTAGAAACACCGATGATGCACCCTATTCCCGGTGGTGCGGCGGCACGGCCTTTTACCACCCATCACAATGCGCTAGACATGGACCTTTATTTACGCATTGCACCAGAACTTTATTTAAAGCGTCTGGTGATAAGCGGAATGGAAAAGGTTTTTGAAATAAACCGCAGTTTTAGGAACGAAGGAATATCCATCCGGCACAATCCTGAGTTCACCATGCTAGAATTTTACGAAGCCTACCAAGATCACACATATCTGATGGATCTCACTGAAACTATGCTTCGCGATATAGCGATAAAAGTTCTAGGCACAACCAAAATTTCTTATCAGGGGCACGAAATTGATTTCGCGTATCCTTTCTTGAGACTATCTATCACTCAAGCTATCCAAAAGTTTCAACCAGAATATACTGATGTACAGCTTAATGACCGCACATTTTTGATCAACAAATTACGGTCACTCAATATTACTCACAAACCGGAAGAAGGTATTGGTGGATTACAGCTCTCTCTATTTGACGAAACTACTGAACACTTACTAATCGACCCGATTTTTATTATTGATTATCCGGCAGATGTCTCTCCGCTAGCACGTCGTAATGACAACAATCCAGAAATAACTGACCGCTTCGAGCTCTACATCATTGGTCGCGAAATCGCCAATGGCTTTTCTGAATTGAACGATCCGGAAGATCAGGCAGCACGCCTCCTGGAGCAAGCGCATGCCAAGGAAGCGGGTGATACAGAGGCTATGCACTACGACGCCGATTATATTCGCGCACTAGAACATGGCCTCCCCCCTACTGCGGGTGAAGGTATCGGCATAGACCGATTAGTTATGCTGCTTACCGATAGCCCCAGCATTCGTGACGTGATCCTGTTCCCTCAATTGCGACGGGAAGATTAACCTATTACGCTAGGAATTTTTTTCTAGTGGGTGAATTTATATATCCGTCACAGTAACCATTATTCTGGAACCAAGTCATCGCATCTTTAATCGCCTCTGTTGAAGGTCGATATTGGTATCCTAGCTCACGTATGGCTTTTTCACTGGAGAAAAACATCTTTTTCTGCGCCATACGGATACTGTCTATTGATGCACGAGGTTCAACATTCGTAATAATTGCAATCTTCTCCATTATCCAGGCTATGGGGAAAATCAGCGTTACTGGAATATTTATTCGTTTTATCTTTTTTCCGCCAATCTCGTCTATTGTCTGCAAAATTTGCAATAAGCTCATGTTCTCGCCCCCCAGGATATAACGCTCTCCCGGTCTCCCATGCATATACGCCAGTAGGTGACCCTGTGCAATATCATCAACATGCGCAATGTTCAGACCAGTATTCATGTAAGCTGGCATCCGACCACGAAGCGTATCAACCACTATTTGTCCTGTAGGCGTTGGCTTGATATCACGTGGGCCTATTGGAGTAGAAGGATTGACAATAACTAAAGGCAGCTTATGTTTGTTGGTGAGATGCTTGACTACCTGTTCTGCGATGAATTTTGAACGCTTATAATGCCCAGTCATTGCGTCAAGGCTGGAGGGGGTCTCTTCATTTGCTGGGCTACCATCATAATTTAATCCCAAAGTAGCTACACTGCTAGTATATATTATGCGACTCATGCCAGTTTCGGCTGCAGCAAGTATCAGTGCCTGAGTCCCCTTGACATTAATGTCATACATGGTTTCCGGATTTGGCACCCAAAGACGATAATCTGCAGCAAGGTGAAACAAATTTTCACAATTGGTGATTGCACGCTTCAATGATGCGATATCACGTATATCACCTTCTGAAATTTCAACGGGTAACCCATCAAGGTTACGCTGGTTACTTCCCGATCTGACTAGACACCGCACTTCGTGACCAGCAGTCAGCAAACAGCGTGTGACCGCTGAGCCGACAAAACCGCTTGCACCAGTAACTAATGACTTCATGATAATTTAATCCTTAGCCTCTGGAGTTTACAAAAAAACATAAGGCAAGGATGGGAATTTCGCCGCTCCATGATTGACTTTATACTCGACAGTACGTTGGATCAACCTACCCACAGTCTGACCAAAATCATAACTGCCTCTGTTTGGACTTCCATTAAAAAATAATAGAGCTCCAAGCTTGTTAGGTTGAAGACTAAAACCCAACGGTATCGTGATAAACAAACTAGAAGCCGCTCTCTCGAACTGCTACAGCAGCAATTCGCTTAAGTATAGTTGGTAGCCATGCTTTAGCCTCACCGCTAATTACTACATTACCGGTTTTCATTTGGTGGTTCTCAGGTGGAGGGCTGTCTAACTTCACACGTACGCGATATATTGCATTTCGAGGGACATTCTTCTCATTAT
>JAZGCR010000171.1:0-3573 GCA_036477105.1 Nitrosomonadaceae bacterium
AAAATCAAGCGCAATCTCGGTTACCATCGCTACTGCCTCAGGATCATCACCATTGACATGAAATATTGGCGCTTCAACCATTTTCGACACCTCAGTACAATAAAGTGTAGAACGTGAATCGCGCGGATCAGAAGTAGTAAAACCAATCTGGTTATTGATAATGACATGTACCGTGCCGCCAGTTCCAAAGCCACGAGTCTGGGACAGATTTAACGACTCCATCACCAC
Source organism: Nitrosomonadaceae bacterium (assembly GCA_036477105.1). GTDB lineage: Bacteria > Pseudomonadota > Gammaproteobacteria > Burkholderiales > Nitrosomonadaceae > BJGV01. The sequence goes on from JAZGCR010000171.1 coordinate 229, forward strand.
GCCCTGGCCAGAATATGCAGCATCACCGTGCAGCAATACTGGCAATACCATTTTACCCTGCTTGTCTAACAGCTCATGCTGTCGGGCACGTACTGAGCCTTCTACTACAGGATTGATAATTTCAAGATGTGACGGATTAAATGCGAGTGTCGCTCGCATAACTCCGCCTGGCGTTGATATGGAAGAAGAAAATCCTTGATGATACTTGACATCTCCCGCAATTAGCTCCTGCGCATGTTTGCCCTCAAATTCCTGGAACAAGTCGGATGGCATTTTGCCTAAGATGTTTACTAGCACATTGAGTCGCGCACGATGTGCCATGCCAATTACTACCTCTTGCACACCCATTCGACCGGCACGCTGCAATAAGTTATCCAACAATGGGATTAAACTCTCGCCACCCTCACCGGAAAAACGCTTCTGTCCAACATAACGAGTATGCAAGTATTTTTCTAATCCCTCTGCTGCACTTAGGCGTTCCAGAATATGGCGCTTATACTCAGTAGAGAAAGTGGGTTGCGCACGCGTGCCTTCAAGGCGATTCTGTATCCAGCGTTTCTGCTTAGTGTCGGACATGTTCATGTACTCGACCCCGACACTCCCACAGTAAATTTGCTGAAGCAAATGCAAAATTTCCCGTAGTGTTATACGATCCGGACCGACTAGCGAACCCGTATTGAATACGGCATCCAAATCCTGCCTAGTCAACGCATAGAATGATGGATCAAGTTCTTGAATATATGGTTTCTTATGACGCTTGAGTGGATCAAGATTAGCTTGACGTACGCCAAGAAAACGAAAGGCATTAATAATCTGCAGTACCGATACCTGCTTACGTTTTGCAGATGCATCTTGTGTGACCTGGGTAGTACCGTGAACATTTCTACGACGTTCTTTTTCCACCCGAATGAATGATTCAATTACTGGGCTGTGTGGAACATCGCGTGTTGCCTCCCCTTGCCCTTGTTGTAACCCATCAAAGTACCCACGCCATTCCAGCGGGACCGAGGTCGAGCATTGCAAATAGTCCTCGTAAAGCTCCTCAATAAACGGTGCATTCGCACCATATAACATTGAGTTCTTAAACAATTGCTTAATCATAATCACCAATCTTGCTTCAGATATCTCTAATAGACCAAACTATTTACGTTGTGAGATCGGCACTACTTTGCGCGTGGTAACACCAGTATAGAGTTGACGTGGACGCCCTATCTTGTATTCCGGATCAGAGATCATCTCACTCCACTGAGCAACCCATCCCACCGTGCGCGCAGTAGCGAATATGGCAGTGAACATGGAGGATGGAATACCGAGCGCACGCTGCACGATACCCGAATAGAAATCAACATTAGGATAGAGTTTTCTGGAAACGAAGTATTCATCTTCCAGCGCAATTTTCTCTAATTTCATTGCAAGCTTAAATAGGCGGTCATCCTCCAATCCTAATTCGTCTAACACCTCGTGGCAGGTTTCGCGCATCAGCTTCGCACGAGGATCGAAATTCTTATACACCCTGTGACCAAAACCTATCAACCTAAAATCATCTTTTGGGTCCTTGGCTCGATTAATATACTTGCCGATGCGTGAATCATCACTGATTTCTTCTAGCATATTAAGGCAAGCTTCATTAGCCCCGCCATGCGCTGGTCCCCACAGACAGGCGATGCCTGCTGAGATACAGGCAAACGGATTTGCCCCACTGGAACCAGCCAAACGGACTGTAGAAGTAGAAGCATTTTGTTCGTGGTCAGCATGTAGGATCAGAATACGGTCCAGTGCCCGCGCCAATACCGGGTTGGGCTTGTATTCCTCAGCAGGAACAGCAAACATCATGCGCATGAAATTTTCCGCATAGCTGTAACTGTTACGCGGATAAATGAAAGGCTGGCCAAGATTATATTTATATGCCATTGCGGTAATGGTTGGCAACTTTGCGATCAAATGAAAAGCTGAAAGTTCGCGGTGCGATGCATCTGAAATATCCATCGCCTCATGATAAAACGCAGACAATGCACCAACTACCCCCACCATCACAGCCATCGGATGAGCGTCACGGCGAAATCCGTTATAAAATTCTGCAAGTTGCTCATGCACCATCGAATGTATACTAATGGTTCTGTCAAACGAGACTTTCTGCTCAGCCGTGGGTAGCTCGCCATTCATCAACAAATAACACACTTCCATAAAATCACAGTGTTCGGCCAACTGTTCGATTGGGTAGCCACGATAAAGCAATATGCCTTTATCCCCATCAATAAAAGTTATTTTAGAGCTACTGCTAGCGGTAGAAAGAAAGCCGGGATCATAAGTAAACACACCACCCTTCGCATGCAAAGTACGAATATCTATCACATCCGGTCCCATGCTTCCAGACATGATTGGAAATTCTATTGGCTGATCTCCATTTCCCAGATCAAGTTTAGCTGCCCTTTTTTGCTCCATGTTCTTCTCCACTATCTTTATAATTAGCGGCAAAACTGCCGCGATTAGTTCAATCTATTTGCAAAAGTTGCAGCATGGGCTGCAGTTCTACGTCTCCTACTTCTTTCTTCGCCGTGATCATATCCCATAAGTCATTGTCAGGAAGGTTCAGTAATGTGTCAAACTGCTGTAATTCGTTCTCATTCAGTTGCGCATAGTGTTTGTCCACAAACCTTTGCAATACGATATCTAGTTCTAGCATACCCCGTCGGCAACGCCAGCGGACGCGATCTAGTTCTTTCATACGGTTCTTTTCACCATCATGCCTTTAATCTTGTTGATAGCTTTGGTTGGATTCAACTCCTTAGGGCACGTATCCACACAGTTCATAATGGTATGGCAGCGGAACAGGCGGTACGGATCCTCAAGGTTGTCCAACCGCTCGGCAGTGGCTTGATCACGACTATCGGCGAGAAAGCGATATGCCTGCAACAATGCCGCAGGGCCGACAAATTTGTCAGGGTTCCACCAGAACGAAGGACATGCTGTGGAGCAACATGCGCACAGGACACATTCATATACGCCATCGAGTTCTGCTCTCTCTTCAGGAGATTGCAGTCGTTCTGTTTCCGGCGGCGGATCGTTATTGATGAGATAAGGCTTAATTGAATGGTACTGCCTAAAAAATTGGGTCATGTCCACGATCAGATCTCGTATTACAGGCAACCCTGGAAGTGGTCGCAATTTTACCGGTTCTTTTAATCCAGCAATCGGTGTGATGCAGGCTAACCCATTACGGCCATTTATATTCATTCCGTCTGACCCACACACCCCCTCCCGACAAGATCGGCGCAAGCTTAAGCTATCATCGAAAACCTTGATACGTATCAAGGCATCAAGCAGCATTTTATCAGCTGGTTCCAG
>JAZGCR010000172.1:0-2873 GCA_036477105.1 Nitrosomonadaceae bacterium
TTGCATCCTTGTTCATTCGTATATATGTAGTACTCATGTAATACTTCCAACTAAAACGGAGATGCGCCGCCTACCGAATTGTCCCGCGAATTTTTCAAAGCATCCTACGATACTGGTATCACAGTCCGGGCAATGACCGTCTGGTGTAACGCAATATTGTTCTATTTCGTACCAGTCGCGCTCGATCAAAGCGCTTCCACATGATGGACAATGTGTGGCATCCCCCTCATGATCATGCACGTTTCCTGTGTAGACATACAACAATCCTGCTGACTTAGCAATATTTCGTGCTCGTTTCAGTGTTTCCGCTGGAGTGGCAGAGATGTTAGTCATTTTGTAATCAGGATGGAAGGCAGAGAAATGTAGCGGCACATCCACGCCAAGTTCATTTGTAATCCATTCGCTCATCGCGCTGATCTCATGTATTGAGTCGTTGAGGCCGGGTATCAGAAGCGCGGTTAGTTCAACCCATACATTGGTTTCCTGTTTGAGATATTTAAGCGTGTCCAGAACTGGTTGTAAATGTGCGCCAGTTTGTTTTACGTAGAATTCCTCAGTAAACGCTTTCAGATCCACGTTTGCAGCATCCATCTTGTCGAAAAAATCGCGGCGAGGTCGATCATGTATATAACCTGCTGTGACTGCTACCGCTTTGATGCCTTGTTCGTGACAGACATCGGCCACGTCCATCGCATATTCTGCAAAGATTACTGGGTCGTTGTAGGTGAACGCAACACTCTTGCAGCCTAGTTCTCCGGCGCTACGAGCGATGGCTTCTGGGCTGGCTTGATCTGCAAGCTTATCGAAGCTGCGTGATTTAGAAATGTCCCAATTCTGGCAGAATTTACATGCAAGATTGCAACCCGCTGTGCCAAATGACAGAATTCTACTGCCGGGATAAAAATGATTAAGTGGCTTTTTCTCGATAGGGTCGACACAAAAGCCAGAAGACCGTCCGTAAGTGGTGAGAACCATCTTATTGCAAACGCGGCCGCGCACGAAACATGCTCCACGCTGTCCCTCGTGAAGCTTGCAATCGCGAGGACACAGATCGCATTGGATACGGCCGTCGTCGAGCTGGTGCCAGTACTTGGCTGGATGCTGTTCTGCAATGCTGATTGTTTTGTCCATTTTAGTTGCCCTCAACTAAGCTTGTTTCACACCGTTTCACACCATTTGGTCACCGTGTAACACGACAGCTTTACACTATCTGCCCAGAAATCATCGGGTAACCCCGCCTTGCGTTTCAGTCCAACGAGGAACAGTTGCGGTTGCTTCAGGCTCTCCCATACCTGTGGTAGAAATGTGCTGCAATGTCGACCATACTCGAATACAACTTCCGACCGACCCGGGATGTAATTGCTCTAGTGCGCCCTTTTCACTGGCAAAACCAAGCGGTTGAGGCGTGGTGAGCAACGAAACTTCCACTCTCACTACCGTAAATTCTTCCCGAGTCAGCGGTAGAAAACGTGGAACGTGCAAAGCAGCGGATACAGCATTGCTTTTGAAATCGGTAAGCAGTGAGCGGTATGCTTCCAATGTTCCGATGCAGCCGCGCAATTGACCAAATTGAGTAAGGGTGACAAAACATGCGCCATGTTTAGCTAGCCAAGGTGCGTTTTCATTCACTACCATTGCCGTTGTTTTATAGGGAACGCCCAGAACACAGGAAATTGCGTCACGTACAATTGGTGGCAATAGCATGCCTTGCTCAGTTAACATACCCCGTTTCCTCGGTGAAAGCGATAGCAGTATAGCCCACTACCTTATCGCGTGAGCCGGCGGTATCTCCAGAATTACGCAAATCGAGCAATCGTGGCGTAAGATTGTGTTTCCGAGCCGCTACAATTAACCCGCTGATGGGTGTTCCTCCACAAGCGTGATCATGTTCAATTGGCTGGCGCAGCTTCAGGATGGAATCGACAGTTTCGCCATCCACGCGTTGTGCGGTTGTGTAAGGCAGGTAGTGCGAAAGGTCGGAACTGATAACGATTAGCGTCTCGTCTCCGCCCCACAAGGTATCCAACACCTCGGCAACTTCTTCGGATGAAGCCGTGCCAACTGCCAGCGGTAGTAGGGTAAAGTCGGTCAACATACTTTGCAGGAATGGAAGCTGCACTTCCAGAGAATGCTCCTGAGCATGCGCCAATTCGTTTATTGTAATTTGCGGCATATGGACAATGGCATCTGCCGCCGCCGTATCCAGCATAATCTGTCCCAACGGTGTATCAAAAGCATCTGAGGTGGGTAATGCCAGACCACGTACCATAACTCTATGGGTTGGACCAAGTAATATTACACGACGGATGTGCGTGGCGATGGGGTAAAGTGTTGCGTAAGCCGAGGCTGCGATAGCCCCCGAATAAATATAACCAGCGTGCGGAACAATCAACGCTTTGGGACTCATAACTTGCTGGTAAGCTGCAGTCAGCAACTGTTGTACATCAAGCGCAAGTTGCCGCGAATCGGCGGGGTAAAATAAGCCCGCGACAGCGGGTAAACGGGTAGTGAGCATGGTAATTTCCCTTCATGCGATTATTAATCTATAGGTTAACCATACTATCTTATTGGTATCACTGATTTAATAAATAATATACAAATGGCACTGTTTTGACACATTAAGTATGAAAGTTTGGGTGAAAACTAAGAAGTACTAAGCTTGTTAGCTAACACCTGAATAGATAAGTGGAGCAGGTTTTTTTATTTAGAAGTGTGCCACGACTAAGTCATACTATCGCTTCTACGTCCGCTTTTGGCACAAAGCAGACATTCGCGGATGGCGGATGTCAACTCAAAGTCATTTGGAACGTTGGGCATACTGAAAGCAATGGAGGCTTATTTGAAAACGATCAAATTAATGTGCCTTGTTATCG
>JAZGCR010000173.1:0-3696 GCA_036477105.1 Nitrosomonadaceae bacterium
CCTGCACACGGGTTTTCCAGGCCTCCTGGCCATTGCGTATGTACAAGACATTGAAACCGGCGATATCGGTCACCACAAAGTCCTGTGGCAGATCATGCAGTACCCAGCGCGCCCGATCGAGATTCACTCGAAGCTGATTAATACGTGCCTCGACCGGCACGTTCATTGCCGCTAGGGTACCCTTGCCGGCAACACCATCTGCTTCGAGGCCATGCCGTTGCTGGAATTGCTTCACACCGGCCTCAACAGCATCATCATATAAAACTGATTCCATGCTGAGTGTCGGCATATCAGCGGTGACGGCCAGGCGCTTGCGGATGGTGATAACTCTTGGGGCAGTCATACCCGGTTTCAGCGTCTCGCCAGCAGACACCTGTGGCCAGCCCCCTTCGGCCAGGATCTTACGGTAGTTGGCCAGCTCCTGTTTCAGGTTACGGTAAAAATCTACCTGTGGACGGAAACCGGCCACCAGCCCGGTGACCTGCGCATTATCAATGGCAGGGGACATCTTGAGAATGGGATTCAGTTCCAGCGTCCGGTCCATATTCCAGTTGCTATCCAGCGATTCCGGATCGACCTTGCCGATCAACAGGTGATAACCAAGCCGAACCAGGCTATCAGTCAGTACGACATCCAGTTTGGCCTGTTTAGCCGGATCGGGTTTTGCCGCCAGTAGTCCCTGTAACTGCTGGATGAGGGACAAGTGATAGTCCTCTGGAGTCAGGCCATCGTGGTAGCTGTCCTCGATTGCATCGACGAGTTGCCTGACAGAATCCGGATTCGTCCATATGGGCTGGTAGTTGTATTTCTTATACAGTTCCGGCAGGAGAATAACCGACGAAATCGGGCAATCCTTATCCTTGACGCAATTACCTGACTTGATACGCTCGACCCAGCTGCGTATCTGTGAGTTGCCCTCAGCAGCTGCCGGGTTCACCTGTGAGAATGACAAACACAAAATTGTGATAAAAAACAGATGGGGCTTCTTCATGGTCACCTCAATTGTAAATAACTTTGCAAAGGCAAGCTTGTCCCTGCACCATTCAAAAAGCTTGCCGATATACATAATATATCTTACGATCAGGTTCGATGACCATAACAACTTTCATTTTTCATCGAACACTAATTGACGAGATACGCTTACTTTTCGATATGCTCGTTGGTAATGATGCTAGAACATGTTATTAATTAAAATGATATCATAAATATTTTTAGTCTCTAACTTTGACTGGAGAACGCTGGATGCTTTTACCAAAATCTACCGAACAAGAGTATCAACCATTATCAAAATTAGGGGTTGATCGGCGGCGTTTTTTCAAAGCAGGAATGGGTGTTTGCGCAATGTTCGCGCTGCCATCAGTCTATGCCAGGGCTATGAATATAGGAGAAAAGAAATTAGCCTTCCTCAATTTACATACCGGTGAAAGAATTCGATCTACTTACTGGGTGGATGGAAGTTACGTCCCTGAAGAACTTCAAGTAATTGAAAACCTACTGCGTGACCACCGTACTGGTGAATTGCATGCAATCGATACCCGCCTACTTGATATGTTACAACTTCTTCACGACCAAATAGGTGCGCGTAAGGAGTTCCATGTCATTTCTGGATATAGATCTCCTAAAACAAACGCAATGCTTGCTTCGCGTAGTGACAAAGTGGTAAAGAAAAGTTTACACATGTATGGTAGGGCAATTGATATTCGGCTGCCAGAATATTCACTATCTGATTTATGCAAAGCCGCGTTGTCTCTAAAAATTGGGGGCGTTGGATACTACCCGAAATCTAATTTTGTTCATATAGATACTGGACGTGTAAGATTTTGGTAGGTAGCGGGAATCGAACTAATTGCTTAGAAGCTTTCTATTGGCTGATTAACATAATTCAGATCATCAATGTACCAACAAATATACCAACAAATTTATCACGCTTAGGGTTTTTAGAAGTGTGACTTATTGCCATTCTTGCTAGTTATTTATCTGCCAGTGTTCCACCAGTGCACCATGACTTTATCATATTAGGGGGGTATTAAGCGGCAAGCAGGGTGTCGATTAGGAACCCATCGTTGTAGTAGTACACATACTCTTGTCTTGAAACTTGCTTTCCATACTACTGTTATGCTGGCGCTCATTTACTTTTAGTGCAAGCAATTAAAGGGGATAATCGCTTATGAGTTGTGGGATTGTCATAAACATATACGGGCGCGGGCGTCTGGATTTTAACCACTTAGTATATTATAGCTCTGGGGTCACTACGAATATTTCTAAGGCGGTTGTTTTCGCAAGCGTGATGGTTGCTTCTATCTGATGGACGCAACAACAAATCATGCATTGCACCAGAGCTTATTTCCACCAATTCCAATACTGCAGGAAATCAGGATTTAACGCAGGTCAGTTCTCACGCTGCATAGGCCAAACAGACATTCGAGACCTCTACTTGGAGCGCGTGGAAAACGGACGGAGAAGAATTGAGTCAGCCCCATTGCCCAAAACTAAGCTTCCCGTCAATCACAGGAGGAACGTATGATGAAGGAAAATCAAACGCCGCGGCGCCAGTTTTTGAAGATTGCTGGCGCCATCCTAGCTATGATCCCAGTCATGGTTGTTTCTGGCCGGGTCGATGCCAAAGTCAATGTCGGCATACGTGTCGCACTGAAGTACCAGGACAAGCCGGAGGGCGTAAAGAGTTGCTCCAATTGCATGCAATTTGTTCCCGGCAGTTCTGCGAAAAGCCTAGGTAGCTGCAAGGTCATCCCAGGTGATACTGAAATATCGCCTCAAGGCTACTGTGTAGCTTGGGTTAAGAAGGCTTAACAGGTAAGACAAGACAGTGAGAAGGCCGCCCGGAAGTTTCGCGGCGCCTTTTTCGCTCATGGGGAGCGAGGTTCCGTCGGTCCGAGGCTATCGTGCCCGTAAGATCAGGTCCGGTTGTTCTTATTTTGGTGACGGATACGTTTAGGGTATATTTTTTGTGAAAGTGCTTCCCGAGAAGCCATGGAGCTATATTGCCCAGCTTTGGTTTTCGCCCGCATCCGGCCTTGGCACACCTCGATCGTCTCCTTTGGGTTCAGACCGTATGAAAACGCTTTTTGAGGATAATTTTAGGGCTCGTCACACGTAAACTACCGGCAGTGCAAAGTTAGTCCTGAGCAGAGAAAGGTCATATACCAATTTTGCTTTCTTTGTCTGTACCTTATCCCTCTTTCCTTTCTCCAATTTTAGCGAAAAATTCTCCAGAAGAAAAAAGCGGCTTTTCCATGAATTTTCTTTGAATAGTGCACTCTAAATTATTGGCAGATGTGTATGTGGCGGTAGGTAGGTGTATCGGGTAAGAATTTGCTTTGATGAACCTAAGCACCAAGATGAGTGGCGGTTTTGCCCAGGGCATGTTACTGCTCCCCCTTGAGCAGTATTATTTAGCATAGTGGCAGTCTATGTGTGCCGGAAGGTACTGTCAACCGCCACCCGTGTTGGTAGTAAGCAGGATGCTGATCCGCAAGAGGCCGATAAAAAGAAGTTATGTGCTGACTAGATACAATTATCTTTAATCCGCTTCGGCGGGTTTTTCTTGCCTGCCTTACGAGAGTAGCGGCGAGTATACTTACTAGGAAGAAACTATCTTTAAGTTCACTCTTTCTATATTTAGGTATCTTCGTCATGAACCAGAGACTAGTAAAGTGGTTGAGTTGGTTAGAAGTC
>JAZGCR010000174.1:0-12907 GCA_036477105.1 Nitrosomonadaceae bacterium
AAGTAAAACCTGAAATAACCCGCAGCATGATCGAGATCAACACTTCAGTGCAGTATGAATATGGCGCACTGGTTGATGAATTAAGAAGTCTGCGCGATACCGTGACTAATGCAGGTCACTTTCTTAATCTAGCGATAGCTGGTGGCGGCACCCATCCATTCCAGCATTGGAGTGAGCAAAAAATTTATGATACGCCCCGTTTTAATTACCTATCTGAACTATATGGCTATCTGGCGAAACAATTTACCGTATTTGGCCAGCATGTGCACATTGGCTGCTCAGGACCAGATGAAGCACTCTATTTGATGCACAAGCTATCACATTACATACCACATTTTATAGCTCTCTCTGCAACATCTCCGTTCGTACAAGGACATGATACGGGATTTTCCTCGACGCGTCTTAATTCAGTTATTACTTTCCCAATGAGTGGGCGTGCTCCATTTGTATTAAATTGGGGTGATTTTGAGCAGTTCTTTGACAGGATGGTCTCTACTGGTGTGGTCAAATCAATGAAAGATTTTTATTGGGATATCCGTCCTCAACCGGAATTTGGAACTATCGAAATTAGAGTATGCGATACCCCCCTCACAATTGAAATTGCCGCTGCTATAGCCTGCTACATTCAAACAATGTCATGTTATATCATGGCGGAACAACCAACCGACACAGAAGAAGACGATTATCTGGTTTATACGTTTAATCGTTTTCAGGCTTGCCGTTTTGGACTTGAAGGAGTTTTTATTGACCCACGTACACATAAGCAGCGTAGTTTGCACGAAGACATTACAGATATGTTGGCACGCATTGCTGATCACACCAAGGAATTACAAGCGGAGGAAGCAATGGAATGTATCCGCGAAATACTAGCTGCAGGAAACGGAGCAAGTTGGCTACGTAAAACTTATGCTCGTGAACACAACCTCAACAACGTCATGCAGCAACAGGCTGAGCTGTGGATGGGTAACTAAGGTCTTTCAAGCAGTAGAGATTTCACGCACACTGCGTACATCCCATATCTTTGCATCAATCGCCAGTTAAAATAGGCTCCTAAACGTGTTCAGCAATAAAAGTTTTAATTGCAGCAGCATCGGCATTCATCACAACGTAGCGTTGTGGCAAATTTTCCAGATTTTCGTAACCAGCCGGACGATCCGGCTTGGACCCAATAGCCTCGACGATGCTCTCAGAAAATTTCGCTGGCAATGCAGTCTCCAGACAAATTAAAGGAATGTCTTTCTCGCGGTACTCTAGCCCCACTTTCAAACCATCGGCAGTATGCGTATCTACTAGTACGCCGTATTTTTCATAAATTTTACGAATGGTGGTCATTCGTGCCTCATGGTTACTAGTTCCTGATGTAATATGTGATGTTCTTATCTTCTCCCACAATGGCGTACCAGAAATATCAAAAGCTCTGCCGCTATCTACTTCTTGCCACAACTCTCTAACCTTGGCAGCATCCCTCCCAGTTAAATCAAAAACAAAACGTTCAAAATTAGATGCTTTAGAAATATCCATAGAGGGGCTACTAGTGTGTAGTGTCTCTGCGGCAGTGCGAGGGCGATAACATCCGGTTAAGAAAAATTCATTCAGCACATCATTTTCATTGGTCGCAAGTATCAGTCTCCTGATCGGCAGACCCATCATAAACGCCACATGACCAGCGCAAATATTGCCGAAGTTACCTGAAGGAATAGAAAACGATACCTGCTCATTATTTGAATGAGTAGCAGCAAAATAACTCTTGAAATAATAAACAATCTGCGCCGCAATGCGTGCCCAGTTGATCGAATTAACTGTCCCAATATGGTATTTTTTCTTAAACTGGGAATCATTACTAACAGTTTTAACTATGTCCTGACAATCATCAAATACACCACGAATGGCAATATTAAAAATATTTAGATCCTGCAAAGAAAACATTTGTGCAGTCTGAAAGTGGGTCATTTTTCCCTGTGGTGAAAGCATGAATACACGGATCCTACTCTTACCTCGCATAGCGTATTCAGCACTGGAACCAGTATCGCCAGAAGTTGCGCCTAAAATGTTTAGCTCTTCTCCGGTTCTTTCCAGAACACACTCAAACAGATTGCCGAGCAATTGCATAGCAATGTCCTTGAAAGCTAGTGTCGGCCCATTTGACAAGCCAAGAATGTGAAGTCCCGGCTCTAAAGTCTTTAGTGGGGCAATCTCCTCGCATCGAAACACTTCATGGGTATATGTACGCTCAATAATACCGCGTAAATTAGCTGAGGGAATATCATCAGCAAAATTGGAAAGAATTTTAAATGCAAGATCGGAATAATTAAGACCACGCCATGTCTCTAGTTCAGTAGGACTTATTTTCGGATACATTTCAGGCATTACAAGTCCGCCATCAGAAGCTAAGCCACTCAGAAGAACTTCAGAAAATGCTTTTGGTGGCATATCGCCACGTGTGGATATATAACGCATATTTTTACCGCAGAGAAAATTAAAGACCTAGAATGAAAACAAGAAATAGAATAGTCCGGTTACCAATCGGGTAAAGGTATTATGTTACTAGAGCAACCATATTTCCTTAGATTTGATAAGCCTTAATTATTCTTCATTGAATGATTACTGCTTAATTCTTCTAAGCGGATACGTGTCATGTTACCCATAACAGCCGGAAGTTTTTCTATCTTGATGATAGCTGAGTTAATATTTTTTTCTACCGTAATATGGGTGAGCATAACGATATCTACCTGATCTTCACCCTCATTAGGTTCCTTCTGCACCATAGCGACTATAGAAATATTAAGATCAGCAAGTATGCGAGTGATATCTGCAAGAACGCCTGTTTTATCCATTGCCCGCAAACGTAGGTAATAAGATGTTTCAACCTCTTCCATCGACAAAATTGGTATATTCGACAACAGATCTGGCTGAAAAGCAAGGTGAGGAACCCGGTGTTTTGGGTCGGCGGTGTGCATGCGAGTCACATCTACTAGATCTGCAACTATCGAGCTTGCAGTGGGCTCCGCACCGGCTCCAGCACCATAATATAGAGTAGGACCGACCGCATCGCCTTTCACTACAATGGCATTCATCACACCCTCTACATTAGCAATCAATCGCCGTGAGGGAATAAGAGTAGGGTGAACACGCAGCTCAATACCCTTAGAGGTCCGCTTTGTAATGCCTAGCAACTTTATGCGATAGCCCAATTCCTCTGCATAGCGGATATCCTCACGGGTCAACTTAGCAATACCTTCGGTATAGGCCTTGTCAAGTTGCATTGGAATTCCAAAAGCAATGGCTGCCATGATAGTAATCTTGTGCGCAGCATCAGTTCCTTCAATATCAAAAGTAGGATCAACCTCAGCATAGCCTAGCTTCTGTGCTTGCTTCAGTACGGTATCGAAATCTAAGCCCTTGTTGCGCATCTCCGACAAAATAAAGTTGCTAGTACCATTGATAATTCCAGCTATCCACTCAATGCGGTTTGCAGTTAATCCTTCACGCAATGCTTTTATAATCGGAATACCACCTGCCACTGCCGCCTCAAAAGCTACCATCACACCCTTTTTCTGTGCTGCAGCAAAAATTTCGGTGCCGTATGAGGCAAGCAACGCCTTATTAGCAGTAACTACATGTTTGCCATTTTCAATAGCTTTAAGGATTAACTCCTTCGCAGTAGTAAGACCACCAATCAGTTCGATCACGATACTAACGTCGGGATGTGTAACAACATCGTTTGCATCAGCTGTAATCAAAGTATCATCACCAGCAATTCTGCGTGCCTTATCAACCCCGCGATCAGCGATAATTTTGATAACGATGCCTCGTCCTGCACGGCGAGTAATTTCTTCTTGATTACGCTTAAGTACTGCAAACGTACCGCCACCAACGGTTCCAATGCCTAACAGGCCTACATTTATAGGTTTCATATCTTTAATCTATGAGAAAATAATACCCTCTGCTTTGTAAGCTCAGGATGGGCTTCACTATTTATCTGCAGTACGAGCGTGAACATATGTCACGCCTATTTTTCTACTTATCATTATGTTCCATGCTGCTTTCGATAACGCTCAAGATAACACGCAATACGACTGATTGCTTCGGTAAGATCATCACTATTGGGAAGAAACACTACGCGGAAATGATCCGGATGTGGCCAATTAAAACCACTCCCTTGTACCAGTAACACTTTCTCTTCCAACAGTAAATCTAACACAAATTGCTGGTCGTCTTTGATTGGATACACCTTAGGATCCAAGCGAGGAAATAAATACATTGCCGCAGGTGGTTTAAAGCAGCTAATCCCAGGGATTTCTGTAAGTAGCTTCCATGCAAGATCACGCTGTCGCATAAGTCGCCCGGTCGGCATGACCAGGTCATTAATACTCTGATACCCACCGAGTGCAGTTTGGATACCATATTGCGCAGGGACGTTGGCGCATAAACGCATAGAAGCAAGCATGGCAAGCCCTGTAATATAATCATGAGCATGATGTTTTTTTCCAGAAACCACAGCCCAGCCTGAACGAAATCCGGCAGCACGATAGTTCTTCGATAAACCACTGAAGGTCACAAATAGAACGTCATTTGCTAAGGAAGCAATCGAAGTATGCTTAGCATCGCCGTACAATACTTTGTCGTATATCTCGTCGGCGTAAATAATGAGGTGATTCTGACGGGCAATCTCGATAATTTCGCACAATAGCTCATCAGGGTAGAGCGATCCAGTTGGATTATTGGGGTTGATAATGACTATGGCACGAGTCCTAGGTGTAATCTTTGAACGAATATCATCTAAACTAGGCAACCAGCTTGATTGTTCGTCACACATATAATGCCGCGCTGTGCCTCCTGCCAGAACAACTGTTGCAGTCCATAAAGGATAGTCGGGCGCAGGAATCAGCACTTCATCTCCGTTGTTTAGAAGTGCCTGCATAGCCATAACAATCAGTTCAGAAACACCATTACCAATAAAAATATCATCCATTTGCACATCTTGTATATGCTTCTCTTGAGCATAGTGCATGATTGCTTTGCGTGCTGAGAATAAACCCTTCGAGTCGCAATATCCAGATGCAGCAGATAGATTGTGAATTATATCCCGCAATATTTCATCAGGCGCATCAAAACCAAATGACCCAGGACTGCCAATATTAAGTTTAATTATATGCTGGCCCTCTTCTTCCATTTGCTTGGCACGATCAAGCACTGGACCACGGATGTCATAGCAGACATTAGCTAGCTTGCTAGATTTTAGTATCAATTGCATAGTTGAATAAAAATCCTAATCCGTAAGAAGTGGCAGTAAAAACAGCCGTAACAAACAAAATTTATATGATTATTCGGGAATTACACAGCCAGTTCTGTAAACCTCGATAAACTAAATTACTTCTATCACTTATTTTCTACTTTATCACTACGCGAAAAAGATGTAATGTTACCTGACCAGCTAACCTGCCGCAAATGGAAACCCTCGTTGAAGCTACATCTTTCCAAATCATCTGGAAAAAATATTTTTACCGGCTATGGAATTGGGTATGTCATGGTTAACCAAACGCGCCATGAACACAGCTTGATCATAATGCCCGATCGTATTATTGAAAATTGGCAGGCACAAACTTTTGAACAACTCGCAGCGGAACATTTCGAACTCCTGCTTCCGTTTCAACCTGAAATAGTGTTGCTGGGAACCGGTATCACACTGCGCTTTCCATGTCCATCAATAACAAAAGAGTTAATTTCATTAAAAATTGGTGTTGAAGTGATGGACACCAGTGCAGCCTGTCGTACCTACAATATCCTTATGGCGGAAGGGCGAAATGTAGCAGCAGCACTATTTGTTTAAGATTTCTTAACATATCTAGTGTTCATCTTCTGATATCATTGACAATGCAGTTACTTATTTGTCCCTTCCAATCTTTTATCCTACCAGGTAAATCTACAGGCAGTACTGGCTGAGAAATGAAGGATCCTTGAGCAAGATCGCATCCTGTACGACGCAGGAGGTCCCAGTCATCTTGATCCGCTACGCCCTCGGCCACAACTTCCATGTCTAATTGTTTTGCTAAGGCGAGACTAGCGTCGTATATCGCCCTTAACCTCTCATCGACCCAAGCACGATGGACAAAGCCCTGATCAATCTTGAGCTCATCAAAAGGAATATCTCGTAATTGAGCCAAGGAAGAATGCCCAGTACCGAAGTCATCGATTGCAAGACGAAAACGCTTCAGACGTAGCCGAGTCAGAATCTCAAGTGCAACCCGCACATCTTGCATTAGCTGACTTTCTGTCACTTCCAATACCACCATCTGTGGTGGTACACCTGCTTTAGCCGTTACCCCAGTAACAAAATCTAAGAAATCCAGTGATGTTAAACTACCTACTGACACATTAATGGCCACTCGTAATTCAAGTCCAGCTTGTTGCCAAGCTTTTGCCTGTGCTAGAACGTTGGTGAACACTGCACGGGTTAGCTCCTCAATTAAGTTATATTCTTCTGCCACGCTAATAAACTGATCTGGAAGCACCATTCCATAAATGGGGTGATGCCAGCGTACTAAAGTTTCCACACCAACTACTTCACCAGTCCTAACCATGACCTGAGGTTGATAGTAATTTACAAACTCACCGTTTTTAATTGAAGCACGTATTTCATTTGCACCATAAATTTTCTTTGCTACCTGAGTACTTTTCTGTAAGGGAAAGCTCCACTTTTCCAATAACATCGATAATACTTCAGGCTTGACTGGCTTCTGAATGTATCCAAGCACTGAGATTTTATGCGCCTGCACAAGTTTCTCAACAGCCCGCAACATACGTTCATCCTCACCGCTGATTAGGATAAGGCTGCCGTTATAGTCCCGTTCAACCAAGTGGCGCACAAATTCAATCCCGTCCATTTCCGGCATATTGAGATCTAGCAGAATTAGGTTTGGTTGCATCTTCGCACTATCTATCTGATCAAGAGCTGCTTGTCCGTTACTACACAGCGCAACCTCAGTGTATCCTTGGTTTGCCAAAATTCGGGCAAGCAACTTTAATATGAAGGGCTCATCGTCAAGTACTAAAATATTGACTAAGGATTTTTCGATCATGATACTTTGTCTATTTTTACGAAAAGAAGACTTGATTACAACGACCCGATATATCTATCCACGGCAGTCATCTCCGCTTCAAAGCGATACAATAGTTTCAATAATGCATCAGAATCTTTTGCCTTCCCAGCTTGTTCCATTTCGGCACATAGATCACCTAACACCATTGCACCAACTGATCGAGCTGACGATTTTAGTTTATGGGATACCGCTATTACTGTAGCAAACTGGCATACATGACATGCGGAGCTCAATTCATCGGCTGTTTTGACTAGGCTGACACGAAAATCTTGCAAAAGCTCACTAATAACTTTCGGATCGTTTCCTACTAGCCCTTTAAAAATTTCTAAATCTACCGGTTTTGCAGTCAAGGCGGAAGTCGCAGGTGCATCCAGAGTTGATTTAGTAGTCGACAACCATTTTTCTAGGGTAGCTTTGAGGTGTAAGAGCTGCACTGGTTTGCTCAAATAATCATCCATACCAGCAGATTGACAATGCTCGGCCTCTCCTTTGCGCACATTAGCAGTCAGAGCCACGACTGGGATACGTTTTGTGCCGATATTGTCACCTTCATTGGCACGAATAGCTGCAGTTAATTGATAACCGTCCATTTCTGGCATGTGTAGATCTGTAAGAAGCAATGCGTAGTCGCCACTTTCCCAGTGTCTGAATGCTTCGCGCCCATCACCGACGACATCTGCCGTATATCCAAGTAGGGCAAGCTGTTGTCGGATCACTTTCTGGTTGATTTCGTCATCCTCAGCAACCAGGATCAATCTGCCCTGCTGCATGGCCCTTTCACGCGATGGTGGTAAGATTGTTGCCTCAATCCTGCCTGGTAGTAGCGCTTCTTCTCCTTCATGCACTCGCCCAGCAGCGATGGCAACCGCACGGAGGAAAGGCTGCCGGTACAAAACATTACCATCCAAAGTAACAAGGTCTATCTTTTCAACACGTCCCCTACGACGGCGCCCATGCCTGATGACACCGAAATGATGCCCAACATCAGGTTGGTGACGTCCGTGCTCAACCACCACAAAATGTGGATCTATGTCAGGCCGAGAACGGAAGGTAATACGTAATTCCTCAACTGGAGACACATCGAACCAGACATCAATGATAACCAACCATTGACCAGGCGAAAGAGTACTAATTTGGTTGCGGCCTACAATCAAGTTTAGTATACGCTCAACTGTTGCGCCACCGTATCTGAGATAAGCAGCCAAATCATCGCCCAACCCGTCTTTCTCACCAAGCACCAAACAGGCAACCCCGGTCAGATTTATATCCTTGTCGCCAGCAGTGGGTGTCACTGGTAGTGGTGAGAATTGCAGACGTACGGTAAAGGTAGAGCCCTTATTCGGCGTACTTTGAACTGTGATTCTTCCACCCATCAATTCCACCAAATGACGGGTGATTGCTAAACCTAGCCCGGTACCTCCAAAGCGTCTAGTAGTGGAGGTATCACCTTGTGCAAAGGAAGTGAAAATCCTTGCCTGTGTCCCCTCATCCATACCAATACCGTTATCAGCCACCATAAAGTCCACCATCACCTGATCTGGCCTTTGCCCAATCAACAACGCACGAACTGATACTTGTCCTGGTTGCTGCTGACCGCTAGAAAATTTGATAGCATTATTAGCAAGGTTAACCAGCACCTGACGAATACGTAGAGCATCACCTAAAACCTCCTCAGGAATTGTTGGGTCGACAAATAAAGTTAGCTCTACCCCCTTACTTGCTGCTAAGTGTTCTAACATGCCGCAAGCATTTTCCACAACGTTCAACATCCGCGTTGGGGCGTGCTCGATCTCTAATCTACCAGCCTCGATCTTAGAGAAGTCGAGAATGTCATCAATGATGTCTAACAGAGCAAAAGCTGATTCACGAATTAGATTGACCATTTCTAACTGATGACTACTAAGGCTGGTCTGCTGCAGCACGTCGGCCATGCCAATTACGCCATTCATAGGAGTACGAATCTCATGGCTCATGGTGGCGAGAAAAATTGACTTATCTCGATTGCCCTGTTCAGCCTCTAGTCTGGCATGCTCTAAATCCTTCGTGATGCGTACGCTTTCACGAATGTCACGTAAAATACTGGTAAAGTATCGTTTTTCTCCGACAAAATATTCGCTGACTGCTAGATATAGCGCAATGTGTTCGCCACTCTTATGTAACCCTTCGACTTCACGTCCGATACCTAGGATCTTCGCCTGCCCTGTCTGATAGTATTTCTCCATATAACTATCGTGATTACTACTGTGTGGATCAGGCATAAGCATAGAAATGTTCTTTCCGATTACTTCTACACGATTGTAGCCAAAGAGCTTTTCAAGCGCAGGATTGGCGGAACGAATCATACCTTTCTCGTCGATGGTAATAATACAATCTACCATGTGCTCGACGACAGAACGTGTCTCTTCCTCCTTGATAGCCATGGCCACTTTAGCCTGAATCAGATCAAATGTGCGTGCTGCCACCCTATCTTCTAGTTCCTGATCATAATTTTTCTGGCCTTTCTTCACAGTCTGGTCTTTTCTAAATAAACGTAATGTATTTTCTGAATAATTTAAAGAGTGGCACTCTAATTAGATACGTTGTTTATTTTAACAGGGTATTGGGAAATGACTACGCAGGAATCTCAGACTAAAAATCATTCATAAAATCTACGTATGCAGTTGTGCCCTCACTACTCAAAGCACTAAACCTACTACTGCCATTTAAAGCTAATACACCGCAGTGTTAAGCATATTAGGCCATACTATTAAATCCCTTTTAGCCACTCATACATAAATCATGAATCACTTACAAATTCGATAAAACTACGTTCAACTTTGAACTCTCATCTAGCGACCTATTACTCCAATGTTAGGGGCTGTGGCCACCAATTTTTACAACAGCTGTACAAGGACTTTCGTATCCAAGGTTCTTTAAGGAAATTTCATGTTTCTGAGGTAAACTAATCAACTCAGAATATTGAAATTAAAACTTATGTCCACATCCATAGATCGTGTTATCAGTCAGGTTTCAACTGTTATTCTTGGTAAAGAGAAACAGATTCGGATGGCACTCGCATGTCTATTAGCCCGCGGCCATCTGCTGATTGAAGATTTACCAGGTGTGGGAAAAACAACTCTCGCACATGTTATTGCCTGCTCACTTGGATTAGAATTTCAGCGTATTCAGTTCACCAGTGATCTACTGCCAGCAGATATTCTTGGCGTCTCTGTTTTTGACCGGACTGATTCATCATTTAAATTCCATCCCGGCCCAATTTTTACGCAGTTAATTTTGGCAGACGAAGTCAATCGTGCCACACCAAAAACTCAAAGTGCGTTGTTAGAAGCGATGGAAGAACATCAGGTTACTATCGAGGGAAAGACTCGATTGTTGCCGACTCCTTTTTTTGTAATCGCAACCCAGAATCCATCCTATCAGGTAGGCACCTTTCCTTTGCCGGAGTCACAACTTGATCGTTTCTTGATGCGCATCCGGCTTGGCTATCCCGATCGTGACGCAGAGCGCGGACTACTCTCAGGGATTGAGCGACGCGATATAATCTCTACATTACTGCCATGTATGGAAAATGTAGAGTTACAAGCCATACAAAAAAAAGTAAGGGAAGTACATGCTTCGTCAGCGCTACTTGATTACATCCAAGCAATTATCAGCTACACACGATCATCCCCCGCCTATGTACACGGAATGTCGCCACGTGCAGGGTTGGCATTACTATACTCGGCTCGCGCCTGGGCATTAATGGATAAACGCAACCAAGTCCTGCCAGAAGATGTCCAAGCAGTATTGCCCGGCGTTGTTGGCCACCGACTACACTCTACCGGTGACCATACCCGCAGCAACGGTACCGACTTGGTAGAGAATATAATTCGAGAAGTAGCGATTCCTTAATGAGGCACTAGATCA
This sequence comes from Nitrosomonadaceae bacterium, assembly GCA_036477105.1. Classification (GTDB taxonomy): domain Bacteria; phylum Pseudomonadota; class Gammaproteobacteria; order Burkholderiales; family Nitrosomonadaceae; genus BJGV01. The sequence continues at coordinate 11,007 of JAZGCR010000174.1, forward strand.
TTCACCATCTACATGCAATTAACTCTAAGAACATATCTCTCTAACTGGCTGTTTCGCCCGAAAGGACCGGAGGCTGGACCGATTATATTAACACAGCGTCGGGTGTTCATTCTGCCGACACGCTATGGCATTATCTTTGGGTTCTTACTTCTGCTGATGCTTACCGGATCGATAAATTACAACCTGAGCCTGGGTTATGTACTTACCTTCTTACTTGGCACCATGGGGATTATTTCGATTCTCCACACCTTTCGAAATATTGCCGGATTAAGTATACGCCCAGGAAAAAGTAACCCGGTTTTCTCTGGACAAAGCGCTTGTTTTACCATCTGTCTTGAGAATTTGAGTAAGGTTAACCGTCACAGTCTTGCACTTCAGCTAACAAACAATTCTGTGTCATTACCGAGATACTATGATGTGCCAGCCAAAGAAATAACATTCGCTGAAATCATACTCCCTGCGCCCAGGCGTGGTCTTCTTGCGCCAGGCAAGATAATACTTTTCACTACTTTTCCGTTGGGGTTTTTTCGCGCTTGGTCTTACGTTGAACTGGACATGCATTGCATTGTTTATCCCAAACCTAGATCAACAGATACCCCGCCTCCAACACCGTTACTTCAAAGTACTGGAAGCGGTATTGAGTACGGTATCGGTACTGACGATTTTGTAGGATTACGACCTTATCACACGGGTGATTCCCCCAGGGATATCGCATGGAAAGTTTTGGCGCGTGAACAAGGACTACAGGTCAAGCAATTTAGTGGGCGCGCCCAGACAGAATTATGGTTGGATTGGGAGGATCCTTTGATTACAAGGTACGAAATGAAAACTGAACTTATGCTATCACAGCTCACCCGATGGGTACTTGACGCAGAAATTGGTGGGCTGAGCTATGGCCTACGTCTTCCAGGCAAGACTATCATGCCCGCAAGTGGAAACCTACATCAACAAAAATGCTTAGAAACCTTAGCATTATTTGAATCATAGCCTATTATGTTGTAGTTGATTTCTACTTTGTAAGATCTTGGTGAAAAATGCATTCACCACCCTGATAATCCAGAATCCAGAATATAAGGAGATGACATCATGCGAAGATTTTTTTCTAAATTAACTTATAAGAAGGACTTTTCTACATTAGTGCTCGCGTGCTTATTTCTTACCGGTTGTGCAGTTGGCAAATTATCCAACGAGAAGCCAGAAAATCCGGGTGTGTTTTTTATTACACCTGAAAATAACGCAACTGTAAATCAAGAATTTAAAGTCGTAATGGGTGTCAAGGGCATGAACATTAGACCTGCGGGCGACATAACCGAGAATACCGGCCACCACCATTTATTAATTGATCAGCCCCCCATTACTAACGGTATTACGATTCCAAATTCGCCTGAGCATTTACATTTTGGTAAAGGACAAATGGAAACCATTGTAAAACTAACTCCGGGTAAACACACTCTGACATTACAATTTGCTAACGGTGCACATCAATCTTATGGCTCAAAAATGCGCAACAGCATTACTGTGAATGTGAAGTAGAAATTGGGTAAAACAGGGTAATTAGTATATTCTAAACTTCGTTTCTAATACGAAATGCCGCTGATTATTGCACATTGAATAATGTGTCATTTAATTCATCTTGCTCTCTGGCAAAGCAATTGGGTAGGAATTGAATCATCAATAAACCGTATCATCCGATGAAACTCCTTAGAGGAAAGGTATAGAGGAAATGTAGCAAACGTTAAACTACATTACACTTATTAACTTGCCACTTAATCAGCTGGGGAAATAGCGCCGCAGATAAAAAAACGCCTCCGGTTTTGCCGGAGGCGTTTTAACATGGTTACTTAATGATTACGGCTTTGTTGCGTAACCCTTTCTCTTGTCGTTACCTTTAATGTGTGGGC